>CAKZYM010000547.1 GCA_937884685.1 uncultured Calothrix sp. | reverse complement strand
CGGCTGAAATTGCTGATGATTTATTAGGTGAATTAGAAACTATTGCAATGGGAGTTGGAGTTAAGCAAAGTGCTAATATGCTTGTTGATTCAGTGATGAATAAAATGGGTGAGATTTTCCAACCTTTAACGGAAGATTTTGATGAATCAGGTCTGAATACTTACAACGAGCAATTTATTGATTCTGGTTTTGATATCACTTTGCTTGCTACTTAATTAGTTCAGAATAATGCTGTCAATTTTGCAAGGCTTTATATGGGGAATTTAATCTTCTAAATTAGGGCTAAACTTCAATTACTAACTTTGATTAGTTATTAACAATAGATGCATGTCTTAAATATTAGGACGTGCATTTATTATTTTTTATTATTCATAGTAGGGCTTCAGCGCATCTTAATTCAGAATTCGGATGCGCTGAAACCCTACTACGAACGATAATTTAATTTAGCGAGTTTGTTCTTGCAAATAAGGTACGCTGGAGTTAACCATATATGCTTCATCTGAAGTTAACCAAGCTACATAATCGCCTATTTCATCTGCTGTTATCCATTCTGGTTTTGCATTGTCTTCAGTCGCACGAGTATTTACCAAACTATTAACCATCACTTCATTAATCCTAACTCCACTATCTTTCATTTCCTCCATTAATACCTTCGCCATCATTAATTGTCCGGCTGCGGGAATTGCGACTAAACTATAATTTGGAATCACATTTTCAGAAGCAGAACCACCCAAGAAAGTGTAGCTACTACCTTTATTTTCAGTTAGCACGGGTAGAAAAGTACGAGCGCAAACGAAGTGGGTAGTCAAGTTTGTAAACAAATACTTTTGCCAATCTTCCATTGATACTTGAGTCATGGGAATTCCACCTTTCCAAGTTCCACCGATAGAAGCAACAACAGTATCAAGACGATTAAATTGTCCTAGTATTTGACTGCGGAGTTTTTCAGCACTTTCCAAATCTCCTAAATCACTAACTATAGGGACAAAATTATCGTTTGCTAAATCTCCTAAATAACCACGCAATTCTTCAATTTTTTCTTGCTTGCGAGAAGTTGTAATTACCGTTGCACCAGCTTTAAGAAAAGAGCGCACACCCCCTTCCCCAACATTCCCAGCACCACCAGCAATAAAAGCTATTTTTCCCTTAAGATTTGCCATTTCTATTCCTCTACAAACGAACTTTCAAAAGCTATTAAACAATTCCACCGTTTGCTCGAATGCTCTGTCCCGTAATCCAATGAGCATCATCAGAAACCAACGTCGCGACAGCATTCGCTATATCTTCAGGTTTACCCAAACGATTTAACGGAGTTTGAGCAATCAATTGATTTACCTGTTCTTCATCTAATACCAAACCATCAGTATCAGTAACTCCTGGCGAAACTGTGTTTATAGTAATACCTCTTCCGCCTAATTCTTTTGCTAAACAAGCGCTAAACTGTTCAATTGCAGATTTACATCCGGAATATGCTCCAGCACCTGGAATTGCCATTACCGTCCCGCTGGTAGAAATACTAACAATACGTCCGTTATCGGCTAAGTGTTTCGCGGCTTCTTGGAGAGCAAAATATACACCGCGCGTGATATCAAACATACTGTCGTATTCTTCTTGAGTCATCTGCACTGTAGGCTTAAAAATATTTTTACCAGCAGCATTGTTAACTAAAATATCGACTTTACCAAAATGTTCGAGGGTTTGTTTGAATAAATTACCGACACTGTTAATTTCTTTTACATCAATCTGTAGCGCTATAGCTTCAGAACCTCCAGCTTTGATTTTTTCAACAACTTCTTGTGCTTTATCCTGACTATTGTGATAAGTCACCACAACATTCGCACCATCTTTTCCCAACCTTTGAGCAATAGCTCTTCCGATACCGCGAGATGAACCAGTGACAATTGCAATTTTTCCGGTAAGTTTACCCATCATGCTCAACCAAACTTTGTAATTACAGCTTTTAACAATAAATAGAATTAGATATTCGCGTCTATCAAGAAATTGCTCTCTTTTACATACTTTTTGGGTGTAACTCCTATAATTTTTTTAAAATGATAGCCAAAATGACTTTGACTGGAAAAACCTGTTTTAACAGCGACTTGAGAAATAGATAAATGATTTAACAAAGTTTTTGCACGAGCAATTCTAATTTGTGTTTGATATTTGTGAGGAGGAATTCCAACTTGTTTGCGAAATACTCGATTTAGATAAAAGGAGCTAAAATTGGCAATTTGTGCTAATTCTTCTAGCGATATATTTTGAGCATAGTTATCATTTAAATATTCTTTTACTCGTTGAATAGATTGATTTTCGCTGCCTATATTTTTTAAATTCGGACTATTTTGTGTATATCTTAAAACAAGTTTTTCTAATATCTTTAATAACAGAGACTGCTGCTTTAATATTGATTCTCTAGAATTTTTTACTAATATGTGAAACCTAAAAATAAGTTGACTCAATTCTTTATCTGAAGCTACTGGTGTAGAAAAAAACGGTAAACCTTGATAATTACCCTTAATCTCTTCTATCAATTGTTGTAATAAATCAGTTTTAATTCTTAATCCATAAAACCTACAATTAAAATGGCTTTCAAAACTAGCTTTATGCACTTCTCCAGGTTGAGTTAAAGTAAAACTGAGAGGAGGAACCGTAAATTTTTCACCCCGATAATCAAAATTCCAATTACTACCCTGCATTAATGTAATTTCGAGTTCCTCATGAAAATGCGCGGGAAGGCTAAAACAAAAAGAATCACGATAGGCAATTTCGATATTTTCAATATGTTTAGGTTGCCAAACTCGTCTCTCTTGATAAACTGTATTTGTATTTATCATACTTTTTTAAATCGATGTAGTTTCATATAGCAGTAATATAAATTGTAATGGAAATAGAGCAAGCAATAAAAATAAATGCATCTCAGCCCAATAAAATAAGAAGTAAAGCTCTGAGTTCTCTCAGAGCTAATTGCAATTCATAGATTCTATAAATCGAAGTCTTTCTTAATCGATTAATTTAGAATGTAACCGGGTCACAAAAACGAGGGTCACATGGTTGATTAGGTATTGGTGTTTGTTTTGGTGTTGGAGTTGGTATTGGTTTTGGTAATGGCTTTGGTAAGGGAATAGGTTTTGGTAATGGCTTTGGTATTGGTTTGAATGTAAACTGATTGCATCCATTTAACACAACATTATCAAGTCCAATAATCCCAAGATTATATTTATCGCTAAGGTTACCTAAATTAAAACGGATTGCTTTAATATCGCCACTTTTACTATAGAAGGGACCTGTATGTATTGTTTTACCATTTTGAATGATAGTCCATTTTTTAGCTTTCAAATTGATATTAATAGCCATTGATATCGTTTCTCTATCTTTAAATGACCCAATTCTTCCTGAAATAGAGCCACTACCTGGAATACGCGGTTGAAAGTAACTAATCGTTCCATTTCCGTTAAAATACAAATTTTGGATAGTTGGTGTATCGAATAAAATCGAAAACTTATTTCGATTATTTCCAGCATCAGCAAATTTGTAGGTATAGAGATTAAACTTTAACAAATACTGTGAATACTTTTTGTCTACATTTAATTTGATTTGGTCATAACGTTGCTCATTTCTAATATCTTGCCTAGTATCGAACTGCAAATGTTGTCCTTTTAAATATCTTCCAAATTGTTTAGATACTAAAGGGTTTCCGAAATTAATCTTAGAAACTTTTTTATTCCGGTTCCTGTTGCTGGTAATTGTCCATTTTGATGTGTAGGAGCGCTGAAATCGAGATTGTAAATCGGACGACATCTATTTAGAGGCTTAATTAATTGAGCATCAACTTTTTCAATCGGAAATATTACACTACTAGTTCCTGTAATAGCTGTTCCAAGAATTAATAGCAATACATTTTTTAATTTCATGGGTTAATCGAGTAAATTAAATTTTCTGTAATTAGATACTCGATGTATAAAGTCAATTCCCAAAATTAATAGTTAACATTTAGTTAATAGATATTTCTGCTTTATTGTCTTTTCTAAAACATTTTGTAACTAAAAAATACCTTTATTTTTATCGATTAAAATATGTTATTCCAACTTACTTTTTTTCTC
>CAKZYM010000546.1 GCA_937884685.1 uncultured Calothrix sp. | reverse complement strand
CGTTAGCGTTAGCGTCTCCTGAAAGGAGATACCCGGAGGGGCTTTGTTTATATAGACATACCCTTACAGGGTGTTGGGTAAAATATTTGTTCAAAATCGGGATGCTCCCGAATTCTTTGTATATATTTTTCTCAGCTATATAGCTTATTTTTGTTCCTATCCTTAACAAAGCGAACTGTTAAATTAATTTTGCACGGTCACTTAAAAACCGAATAAACGGATTAATAAAATTCAGATTTATTTATAATACTGATATAATTTCCAACAATTAATTTATGGTTGATTGCGTAGCTTTTCTAACTTGTCTTTTAGGTATTGTATGATTTAATATTCAACCATCTATAAACCTAACTTACAAATTTTCATTGGTCTATCTTGCTTCAGAATAACTCAGTATACAGATAATTATTTCCGCTTCTTTACCTCTAACAATAAACAACTGGAATCTTATATAATTATTTATTTTTTTTGCTATTATATTCGTTTTCCGTTTATTTTATTGAGCGAATAAGACTTCAAATTGCTATTAAAGAGATTGACAGTCTTGCCTAACTTATATTTAGTAGTAACTATAAATATCTTCTATCGAAAGTATGATTAACGCTGAATCAGAACACTGTCTTAGGAGTGGTATTATCGCCATAGAATAATTATAAAATTTGCTCAAAAGATTGATGTAACTATTGACTTCTTTGTATTAAAACTATAACAGGAAGGTAAAAGGGAACATATCTAGCGATAATATCCAATTTAATTAGCCAGCAATAGTTTGGTTTAATCTAATTAAAAACTTCTGTAATATTGGAGGAAACACAATGAATTTTACTCGTTTTAAACTAAGCAACTTACGTCCACTTCGTTTTGCATTTGCAACATTAATGTGTGCAGTGCTGTTATTGTCTTCTGCGCTTCCTGCTGCTGCAATTGGTACTTCTAAAAGTTCTCTCGATAAAGGAGCAGCACAGTTGAATGAAATTGTAGACAAAACTCAAGAATTAACAGAAAATAATGCTCCTTCAAAGAAAAGAGTAGCTAGAGAATCCAAGAAAGGATTGAATGAAGTTCAAGGAGTTGCTGCTGCTGACAAAATGAACCGTCCATCCAACAGCCAAGATGCTGTAACTGTGGAAGATAAGGTGGAAGGTTTTCTTGAAAAGGTTACTGGTGATAAGTAGTCTGAATAAATAGTAATTCACTCGAATGATTTGAGATATGAGGGATAATCCAATTTTTCTTGTATTTCTTTATAAATAAAAGTTTTGGTCAAGTGCGTATTTTACCTTGACCAAAATTTTTATGTATAGATAGATTTAAGCCTTAGCATTAAATTGCTAAAATTCAATTCACCCATAGGTATACATTATATTTACACCGTAAGAACGGTTATAAATTCTGAATATTTTTTGTATTATAAAGTTTGTCAATAAAAGTTTTATAATGCCTGGTTGAGCATGAGCAAAGCAATATTTTCTAAGGCTGATAGCGTCTATATATGACGTGATATAGCGCGAGATTATTAACTATTTTGAGAATAAAGCAGTTGAATAAGGGGAAAATATAAAAACATTGATTACTTAATTGATTATTTAATAATCCTTACACAGTAAGTTTTTCAGCGACTTTTAAGTATACTTCAGCATCTTAACTACTGAAAAACGGATATTAAATTATCAATATTGATAATTATTGTAATTACACTCCATAAAAAGAGTTAGGTATTTATCTTCAAAATCTACCCTAACATTCCCACTTACGATTGATTTTTCCTAAAAGTGAATATGTTCAAATTGAGAAAGAGTTAAAGAACAGAGAAAATCAATTATGCGTAGTATTAATATTGGTCTAACAGAAGAGCAACGTAAAGGTGTTTGCGAACTGTTGAATAATGACTTAGCAGACGCTTACTTATTATTAGTTAAAACTAAGAAATACCATTGGGATGTTGTCGGACCTCAATTCCGTAGCTTACATATGCTATGGGAAGAACACTATCAAACCTTAACTATGAACATAGACTCTATAGCAGAGCGCGTTCGTGCTTTAGGTGGTTTTCCTGTAAGCACTATGGAAGGATTTTTGAAGTTAGCTTCTTTAAAGGAAAATCCAGAAAATCTACCTTTAGCAACTCAAATGGTTTCTAAATTAGTAGATGACCACGAGCAAGTTATCCGCAATTTACGCGGTCATATCGATGCTTGTGGTGATAAATTCCATGATGAAGGAACTGCTGATTTCCTTACTGGATTGATGGAAGGACACGAAGAAATGGCTTGGATGTTGCGCTCCTTTATTGAAGGAGAATCTCTACAAGCTGATGGTCAAATTCCTGCAAAAGCTGCTGTAGGTGTTAACTAGAAAATAGTTTTAGATTTTAGAATTTACCCAACAGGATTTTGGATTATAGAAGCTTTCAGTTATAAAAATAATCCAAAATCCAAAATCCAAAATCCAAAATTAATTGACTCATATTATTAATGAATTGCATTTAAGACAGGGGAATCAAAATGTCAGAATATAAAGCAGAACGTACTGTTTCAGCAGTATTTAAAGAGCAGGAGCAATTAGATAGCGTCATCCGTCGTTTATTAGATAGAAATGTATCCCGCGACCACATTTCGGTTATGGGTAACAACTTTCAATCTGAAACCAGAATTTCAGGTTTTATTAGTAAGAAAGATGTCATTTTCGGTGGATTGAGATCCGGGGCTATTTTTGGTTCTTTATTCGGTTCTTTGTTAGGTTTACTTTCTGGTGTTGGTGTACTCTTCATTCCTTTCGTAGGTCCCGTTGTCGCAGCAGGTCCCATCGGTGGAGCGCTTTTAGGGGCTGCTAGCGGTGCGTTAGCAGGAAGCGCTGGTGCGGGTTTAGCCTCGGTACTGGTAACTTTAGGTATGCCTAAAGAGAAAGCTGCTGTTTACGAAACTCGCTTAAAAGCTGGAGAGTTTATCGTGATGGCTGAAGTACCTGCGGATAAAACCGGAGAAATTTTCCTGCTGATGGAAAGCGCTGGTGGTGAAGAAGTTCATACTACTGATGCAGCTTTACCTCGTGCTTGTTCTGGTAAGTGCAATAGCGCTGAGGACTTAGCACCTGAAGTACGCTCTCATCTGTCGGAAGATGCTCAAAAAACTTTCATAGAACGCTACAACAATGTCTTAGATGAATTAAACGATGAAAGTAAAGCAGAAGAAGCTGCTTGGAATGCAGTTCATGAAAAATATGAGGAAGATGAAAATGGATTCTGGTCTAAGCAAAAGGTAAGTGTTTAAAAATATTAGGGATAGAGTACAGAATGCGGTTCAATTAATCACTTTGTACTTTATCCTTAAGAATTTCAATATTTATCAGTTCATGAGGTGAATTTATAGTTTGAAATACCAGATACAGTAATCAATATAATCGCGTAATCCCTACTAAAGAATATAAATTAGGAGTATGAAATAATAATAATACTTTTTACTTCGTCTTTTATTTCTTATATCCGATTTTTGAATAGTTTTTGAATAGATTCGGACTTACGCAATTGTCATAATACCCGGTTGGTGAGTGACACTAAAAACATTATTACTACGTTTTACATTAGTCAAAGTATCACATTACTCGACAAAATAATGTTCCGTTTAATGTCATTTATATAGATTTTTCCTATTACTTTATCAAGTATATAACCAAATATTTACCTCGAACCTAAATAAGTAAAAAATTCTAATAAAAAAATACAATCATCGATAACTGAAAATGACTCAAAGTAAAGAATTTCGACCAACTCCAGAAGTGATACCAGCACAACAACTAGATTATCCCGCTAAGCAAGCGGATATGACACCGCAGCCAGATAGCGATTTATCTAATTACCGAGCGGCTGGTAAACTGCAAGGTAAAGTGGCTTTGATTACAGGTGGTGATTCTGGAATCGGTAGGGCTATTGCTATTGCTTATGCAATGGAAGGTGCAGATGTCGCGATTATCTACAATCAAAATGACGAAGATGCCCAAATCACTCGTAAAGCTGTAGAGAAAAAGCAACAAAATTGTTTAACAATTAAGACAGATGTCCGCGACTTTGCAGCCTGTAGTCAAGCAGTGGAACAAACAATAAATAAATATGGAAAGCTAAATATTTTAGTTAATAATGCTGCTTACCAGATGGTTCAAGAAAGTTTCGAGGATTTAAGCATCGAACAATTTCAATACACTATTGAAACTAACGTTTACGGCTACTTTTACATGGTAAAGGCAGCGCTACCTCATCTTCAAGAAGGCGATGCAATTATTAATACAGGAAGCATTGTTGGTAAAATTGGTAAAGAGTTTTTGATTGATTATTCTACTAGTAAAGGCGCGGTTCACACTTTTACCAAATCATTAGCATTAAACTTAGCCGAACGCAAAATTAAGGTCAATGCTGTAGTTCCCGGTCCCGTATGGACACCAAATATTCCAGCAACTATGCCCAAAGAAATGGTCGAAAATTTTGACAAAGATTCGGCATTCAAGCGAGCCGGACAACCAGAAGAACTTGCACCAGCTTACGTATTTTTAGCATCTCAAGATAGCAGTTTTGTTACTGGAGCCTTAGTTGATGTGACTGGGGGACAACTTTCTAGTTAAAGGTTGTTACCTTATCGAAAACATGCCTTCATGATGCAGCTATTTGGCAATTATGAAGGTATGAAATATATTTATCACCTATAGGACTAATAATCAATAATTAATAACTAATAAAGTATCAAGTAAATGTATAAATATTGCGACATAATTATAACAAGGGTTGGTGCGGTCCGAATGAATCAAGTAGAACAACTGTATAAAGCGTATGGGAAACTAAAAACAAACTCTAGCAAAATCGTAAATAAAACAATTTGTCTGAAAAATTTGCCAATTGAAGATATAAAATCATTCCGTCACGTTCGCTTAACTGGTAATTGTAAATGGGTACCATCAGGTATCATAAAAGTTCTTGCGAATCATTCTGTGGATTGTTGTATGCAAAGCGATTACTTACCGAATGTTGAAAATCGTGTCGAAATAGCAAAAAAAAATAAAATAAAAGTTTATTATCGTCTAAATAATCAAGAAGCGATTACGGCGCTCATAACATCAATTTGAAAAGATGTTCCGAAAAGCTTAGTTGCTACTTCTAAAGGCGCATAACTATCCCATTAAAAACGATGAATCATCAAGGAGGAACTTGCTGATTTATAAGTAACTCAATAGTTGATGTTCTTGATTTAAATTGTCGTACCCACGATATAAATAAACTTTATGTGGTAGATTCAAGTTTCCTACCTTCAATTGGGATAATGAATCCGACATTAACAAAAGTTGCTGATGCTATATGATCTACCCGAACATCTCAAACAAAAATCAAATATAAGTTTTGAGGATGAACAACACGGTAAGTAAAACAAAAAAAGTTTCATTCTCGAAATACACCCTATAGCGGTGAATCCAAGCAAAACGAAGTTGAAGCCTTCAGGAGTTTTTGATTAACATGCAACCAGTAATTGATAGGGGACAAGACAGCGCATCCGCCGCTCAAAGGCTAAATACAGATACAGTACGTGCTTTTTTAGTTCAAATTGGCCGCGTACCATTACTAACTCGTGAAGAAGAAATATTTTATGCTCAACGAGTTAAACAGTTAACGCAATTACTGCAAATCAAAGAAGATTTAACAGAAAAATTAGATTCAGAACCACCATTTTCTGCATGGTCTGATGCCGCACAAATGTCAGAATCTCAACTACAAGAAACCCTTGACCAAGGAGAGATTGCTCGACAAAAAATGATTGAAGCCAACTTACGTTTAGTTGTGGCGATCGCCAAAAAATATCAGCATCGGAATTTAGAGTTTGTTGATTTAATTCAGGAAGGAACTTTAGGCTTACAAAGAGGAGTAGAAAAGTTCGACCCCGACAAAGGATATAAATTTTCTACTTACGCTTACTGGTGGATTAGACAAGCAATTACAAGAGCTTTAGACCAAAAAAGTCGTTCCATCCGTTTACCGATTCACGTATGTCAAACTCTGAAAAAAATTAAAAAAGCCCGTCGGGATTTGACTCAAGACTTAGGACGTACCCCGACAATGAAGGAGATTGCTTCTCAAGTATCTCTAAAACCTTCTCAAATTCAAGATTATCTACATATGTCTCGTCAACCCGTATCCTTAGATTTACGAGTTGGTGAGGGACAAGACACCGAACTGCAAGACTTACTCGAAGACACAAGTTCTTCCATTGATGATTATGTTAACAGTCAATCACTCAAAGAATGTCTTGCTGAAATGCTCATTGAATTAACACCCCAGCAGCGAGAAGTAGTCAACCTACATTTCGGTTTAAAGGACGGACGAGAATTAACATTGACAGAAGTAGCTAAACGTATGGATATTTCTCATACAAGAGTTCGACAGCTACAGCGTCAAGCAATCGCTCGCTTACGTCGTAAGAAAATGAAAGTAAAAAGTTTTATCGCAAGTTAAAAAAATGGGAATTGAGAATTGGGAATTAGGGAAAGGTAAGAGTTAGTAGTTAGGAGTTAGGAGTTAGGAATTTATAATCTCTAATCTCTAATCAGTTATTTATAACTAGTGATTCCTAATAATTTATAATGCCCGATGCCCGATGCTCAATGCCCAATTCCCATTAAAAAATAACAATGTTAAAACCCTGGATGGTAATCGGAGCCGTAACATTTATAGTGGCTCTTGGAAGTAACATAATTAGACCCAAAGATGTCAAATGGTTTAAGCGATTGCAAAGACCAAGTTGGTTGACATTTGAAAAATTGATTCCAGTTATCTGGACGGTAATTTTTATTTGCGGTGCTTGGTCTGCTTATATGGTTTGGGAAAGCGAACCTGGTAGTTCTCAAACTTGGTTTTTAATGGGTTTTTATCTATTACTTGAAATAGTTGTTGTTGCTTTCACTCCAGTTTCATTCTGGTTGCAAAGCATGAAAGCAGGAGCAATTGTAGGAGGAATAGGATTTGTTATCGGATTAATTCTGACTTTATTTGTTTTACCAGTATCTATTTGGGCCACACTATTATTAGTACCTTACCTAATTTGGAGTCCCATCGGTACTTATACCGCTTGGGAAATATATAAGTTGAATCAGTAAAAAGTGAACAGTGAACAGTTAACAGTTATCAGTTATCAGTTATCAGTTATCAGTTATCAGTGAACGATTAATACATTAATATATTTTGGGTTAACAATTGGTTATTAAATAAAAAATATTTTTCATAATTAACTGATTTTTCATTTTATTTTATTATTAGTTTCAGAATTAAAAAAATATTATCGTAGTGGGAGCATCTTGCTCCCTATTTACTGCAAACTAGAACTTATAACTGACAAATATAGTCATTCCAATTAATTTCCGTTAACAACTAACAACCAACAACTATCGACTATCAAATAACAACTAACAAATAACAAATAACAACTATCAAATAACAACTAATATATGATATTTTTACAGGCACCATCACCATCACCATCACCAGTAGATGCAAAAGAGGAAATAACTTCGGCTTGGGATAGAACCCTAGATTTATATCAGAATACTATTAATAGATTGCCAAGTATTATCTTGGCAATTGTTGTTTTTATTATCTTTTTCTTCCTTGCTAGAGGTATTAAAATAACAATAAGACGATTGACGCGCCATCGTCGTAATGCTCGTAGTTTGGGAATGGTTTTGGGTCGCTTGGCTCAAGGTACGGTTATATTAATTGGTGCATTTATAGCTCTGACAATTGTTATTCCTTCGTTTAAAATTGGCGATTTAGTGCAGCTATTTGGAATCAGTGGTGTTGCAATTGGTTTTGCTTTCCGGGATATTCTCCAAAACTTCCTCGCAGGAATTCTAATTTTACTTACCGAACCCTTTGAAATTAACGACCAAATTGTATTTAAAAACTTTGAGGGAACTGTAGAAAATATTGAAACGCGAGCGACTACTATTAGAACTTATGATGGTCGTCGAATTGTGATTCCTAATGCTGAATTATTTACTAATTCCGTTACTGTCAATACTGCTTTTGAAAACCGACGCATCGAATATGACTTTGGTATTGGTTATGGGGATGATATTGACCAAGCAAAACAGTTAATTTTAGAAGCGATACAAGAAACTGAAGGTGTTCTCAGCGACCCTCCACCGGATGCCATAGTTGTAGATTTGGCTGATTTTACCGTTAATATTCGCGGGAGATGGTGGATTAATCCTCCCCGTCGCGCTGATGCTTTGGATTTCCGCGATAGAGTCCTCACCGCAGTTAAAAATAAATTAACAGCTAACGGTATCGATATGCCATTCCCAACTCAACAAATCTTGTTCCACGACCAAACAGAAGAGACGGATGGAAACAGAAACCGTCAGCGAGAAGGATGGCCAGCTTATGGAAAAGTTCCGAACAGTCGCAGTATCGGGGGTTCGTTAGACCGACTTATCAAAAATCAATCTCAAAGCAGAAGTGAAGATGGTAATAGTAATACTATTTCTCTATAGCAATTTTGATCTTAAAAGGTATAGTCAAGGATTATCTTTCGACGAAGATATCAAAGATGTTGAACAACGATATGCAGAAGTCTTGAAACTTACGGAAGTAATTGAAAGTTAGGAGTTAGGAGTTAGGAGTTAGGAGTTAGTAGCAATCTCTTACTGTTCCCTATTCCCTGTTCCCTACTCCCTATAAGCATATGAATTAATACCTACGGAATATATCCTCAGCTAGGTGTTTTTGATGGTTATCAATAATTATAATTTTGAAATAAATAACCTTTCCTCACAACTTTCTCAAATTATTAACCTATAAATGAAGCAAAATCATTTAACTGAATTTAACTAGATAATTTAGAGTTGGTGAAAGAGAATGTACTGCAAAAACTTAGCACTTCGCTTATTTTCATACCAATAGTTTGATTAAAAATAGCTTAACATTCCGTAAAGTTATTAGCTTGAA
>CAKZYM010000545.1 GCA_937884685.1 uncultured Calothrix sp. | reverse complement strand
GATATTAATCTTCTCAAGTCTCTATTAAATTCTAGAAAGGTAAGTAAGGGGGAATTTTTATTTCACAGAGGTGACATTTGCGATTTTGTTGCTTTTACTTACAAAGGTTGTTTGAGAAGTTTTGTTTTGAAAGACGGTAAAGAATATACACTTTTCTTTCATACCGAAAACCAAACTTTTGGAGATTATGAAAGTTTTCAGAAAAATAAACCCGCTTGTTTTTCCTGTCAAGCGATTGAGGATTCAGAAGTTCTCATATTTAATCATCAAGCTATGGTTTTATTTGAAAAAGCACCGGGAGGACAAAAACTACTCAGACTTGTTGCTGAAGATTTAGCATTTTTATTGAGAGATAAACTGCTTTCCCTTTTAATTGATACTCCACAAGAACGCTATCTCAAATTAATAGAAACTCAACCAGAACTTTTACAAAGGATTCCTCAATATTATCTCGCTTCGTATCTTGGTATTGAACCGGAGTCGCTAAGTAGATTAAAGCGTAGAATGAATAAAAATAGATAATCTTAACCAAAGTCAATGCAAGTCTAAAATCTGCAAATTATAGTGATTGAAAATAGATTTTTGCAGAAACTGGTGTAGAAAATATGTTACTCGAACAGAATAAAGCAACCCTGCTTCAAAGGAATTCCATTCTTCCCGGTGCCCCTTGGTTAATCGCTCATCGCTCTATGTTGGGTGTAAATAAGCCTTATAAAATCACGTTAAATAACTGCGATTACGTTCTTTGGCAGAATCAAATAGGTGAAATTTTTGCATTAGAAAATGTATGTCCGCATATGCAAGCTCCTCTTGATAATGGTTGGGTTTGTAAGGAAAATAATGCTATTACTTGTCCGTTTCATGCGTTGGAATTCGATGGTAAAGGTAGACTTATTAAAGATGGAGAAGCTAAGGGAGAACCGATTGCGAAAAGTTTAGATTTAATTATTCAAGATGATTTAATTTGGACTTATGGTAATCTTAAAGCTCGCTTACCTATCCCTGATTTTATTCCTGAGAAAATTAAGGGATTAAGTCTTGTCGGGGTTGCAGGTAATACGAATATTCAAGCAGAATTTTTAAAGTGCATTAAAATTAATTATGATTTCAATCATCAGAATGGAGTTCATCGCGATACTTTTAGAATTAAACATAACCCGGTAGAAAGTTTTGAAAAGGATGGTTATTATGCCAAAGTTGTCCAAACTTTTCTGCGGGAAGATAATACAATACAAGAACTTTTTCAGAATCCATCGTTAATAAGTTTTCCGAAAAAGATTAGAAATCAGTTAGAGTATAGTTTTCCATCAACTACTTTATTTAAAGCTGAAGTTCCCCTCGGAGAAATCTTACAATTTTTTATCCTTTATCCAGAAACAGAAAATAGAACCCGGACATTTGTACTTTTATATGCGAATTGGCAGAATCCTGTAATTAATCTACCCGGATTAGGAAATTTAATTCAACGTTCGCTTTTAGAATCAACAGCTAAAATAGTTGAACAAGATAGTAAAGCATTAGAAAGTTTATATCCATCGCAAAAGCCGAAAATTCGATTACCGAAAGAAGAAATTATGTCTTATGTTGAGAAACTTTATGATGAATGGTGATTGAAGAAAGTCAAAAAAATTTAATTTACAAACCCGGTTTTTTCAAAAAATCGGGTTTCTTGATTATCTAACTAAATAAACAACAACCAACAATTAAAAACATGACAATCAATGAAACCACTGCGGAAAAATTAGTAGAATTAGTTTTAAACTGCGTCGATTGCGAATATCCTCACAGTAATATTTACTGGCTGAATAGCGATGAAGATGTCAAACCACCCCGTGAATTAACTCCCGCTTTTTACGGTTGTTTAGATTGGCATTCTTCGGTACACGGACATTGGTTGTTAGCTCGTTTAGCTCGTTCTTTTCCCAAAGCATCTTTTAGTTTATCAGCCAAAGAAGCTTTAAATAAAAGTTTAACTACAGAAAAAATAAAGGGAGAAGTGTCTTATTTAGAACGTCATCCTCGATTTGAAATTCCTTATGGTGTGGCTTGGTTATTACAGCTTGCTGCGGAACTTCATGAGTGGGATGATTCTCAAGCTCAAGCGTGGCGAATAATATTAAAACCGCTGGAAAGTATAGTAGAAAGTAATTTACGGCTTTGGCTAGAAAAACTAACCATTTGCGATCGCACTGGAATGCACAAGCAAACGGCTTTTGGATTAGGTTTGATTTTAGACTGGGCTAAAACTGTAGAAAATACTGTTTTTATTAATTTAATTGAGAATAAAGCAAAACAGTTTTATCTAAATAATAAAAACCATTCTTTAAAATTTGAACCGTTAGGATACGATTTTCTTTCACCTTGTTTAGCAGAAGCTGATTTAATGCGACGGATACTGACAAAAAATGATTTTGCTGACTGGTTAACTAGTTTTCTTCCAGATATATCAGTTGATAATACAAATTGGTTAAAACCCGTCGAAGTCAATGATTCTGAAGATTATATGCAAGCTCATTTCTACGGACTAAATTTGAGTCGAGCTTGGATGATTGAAGGAATTATTTCTGGTTTACCCACTAATGATAAACGAATAAATGCACTACAAAAAAATGCTAATATTCATCGTCAAATTGGGTTAGAAAATGCCATATGCGACCATTATTCTGGTAGCCACTGGCTGGGGACTTTTGCTGTTTATTTAACAACTTCTCGCGGGTTGAATAATTAATATCTCATTAATTGTAAAATCATCATGCAGCAAAATTTGAAATATCACAATTAAAAAGCTTCATGACTCGGTTCCCCTACGACCAATTCGCGAAAGATTATCTTAAAGAATTATTACAACCTTTAGGAACAGTCGAAACCAGCCGCAAAGTACCGGCCGAAATTACAGAAATTGACGTTTATTTCGTCCCCACATCCCAGCCCACTATAGATAAAATAGAATTAGGACTGTTAGGGAGACTTGCCGATAAAACAGCACTATTTGAACCTTACAGGAATGCAGTCAAGATTTCTGAAATCCGTAACTGCATGAAAAAAGTATTCTATTTAATATCCGAAATAGAACGCGAAGATAAAAGAGATAATATTGCAACAGTAGAAGACCAACTTCCCAAAGTATGGATATTAACACCTACAGCTTCAAAAGCAATCCTGAATAGTTTCAACGCTATTCCAGACGAAGAAAACTGGGGTAAAGGAGTATATTTTCTTGGAGAATCTGCCAAAACTGCAATTGTCGTTATCCATCAACTACCCCGCATTCCAGAAACATTGTGGTTGCGATTATTAGGAAAAGGAAACGTACAGAAGCAAGCGATAAATGAATTACAAGCACTATCCCCAGATAATCCATTACGAGGTAAAGCAATTGATGCAGTATTAAGCTTAAGAAGCATTTTAGAAATTACCCAAAATCAAAACCAAGATATTGATGAAGAGGACAGAGAATTAGTTATGGCATTATCACCAATTTACTTACAACAGCTAGAAAATGCAAAGCAAGAAGGAGTTCAGCAAGGAGTTCAACAAGGAGTTACAACAGAACGTCGTGCAATAATCGAAAATTTACTACAAGTTCGTTTTGGTTCTGATGATGAATTAAACTCAATTCTAGAACCAATTTCAAGACTATTACCCCAAGAATTTACTCCGTTACTGCTACAGCTTTCTCGCGAGGAATTGTTAAGTAGGTTTCGCCAAAAATAAACATAATTAAAAACAAATTAATGCCCGTTTTACAAATAGGGGAAACTAATATTTCCTATACAATCCGTTACAGCAAACGCAGTAAACGTCAGCGAATTATAGTTAGTCCTAAAGGGGTGGAAGTTGTCGCACCAATTAATACCCCCGAGGAACTAATCACCAAGTTTATCAATAGCAAAAAAGACTGGCTATGCAAAACTGTTACGGAAACAATTCTTAAATATCCGCAAAAGCTACCCCAACGCTATATAAATGGTGAAAAAGTTATGTATCGGGGTAGTTATTTTCTATTAAATATAAATTCAACCGATGCGAACAAAGTAATTATAAATTATGAAAATATATTTAATATCCAAGTACCGCGATGTTTAAGTGAAGAAGAAAAAGAAGCAGCGGTAAAACAAGCTTTAATTGATTGGAAGCGCGAGCAAGTTTATTTTGATATTCTCAAACTTGCTCAAATTTACGCTGATAAACTCAACGTTCAACCCAAATCTATCAAATTATCTCAACAAAAACGAGCTTGGGGAACTTGTTCTTCAAAAGGAAGTATTCGGATAAATTGGCGTTTAGCGGATGCTCCTTTACCTGTATTAGAATACGTCGTTGCTCACGAACTTACCCATTTATTGCATCACAATCATAGTAAAGACTTTTGGCAAGCTCTTAGTAATATCATGCCAGATTATAAACAGCGTAAATCCGATTTAAAATCATGGGAAATAGAATTATTACCTTTAGAATAATTATTTTAGGCTCGTAGTTGCGCTTAAGCGCCAAATATTTAGAATAAATACCTTACTACTAACCTAATTAATATTTTCTAAACTAAAATATGCTCATTCTTCAAAAATCAACTCTTTTACAATTAACCGCTTTACTTAACAACCAGCAAATTCACAAACTTATAATTCCTCAAAAAGAAGAAATCGCACCTAGCTTTTTATTAGAATTCGCAATCGATAAATTAACCAAAGAACCCGATAATAATTTTTGGTGGTCTCCTCGTTTAATTGTTGTAGATAAACTAATTGTAGGAATGTGTGGATTCAAAAATCTACCAAACGAAGATAATTCTGTTGAAATTGGTTACGGGGTTATTCCTTCGCAACAAAGAAAGGGGTTTGCAACCAGCGCTGTTGAAGTTTTGTTAAACGAAGCATTTTCACAAATTGAAATCAATTCAGTAATTGCTCATACTGTTTCTTCAAATAATCCATCTCACAAAGTATTACAAAAAAACGGATTTATCCAACAAGGTAGTAAAATTGATACAGATGATGGTGAACTTCTAATATGGCAAAAGTTTAGAGGTTCGTAGTCAGGAATTTATTTTTTTAACTTTTTTAACTCCCAGTAAGACAGATGGGAACGCAAATCAATTAAAATAAGGAATATAAGACGATGGAATCATCATTATTTTGGAAACTAGCTAAATTAGGAATTCAACAACTTGATTCCGAGACATTAGACCAATTAGGCAACCGCGAATATTATAAAGAACTGTTAACATCAGCGAAGACAGCAGCTAAGAACGAAACAATTACAGATTATGCTTTAGTTTCTGATATCAATAGCACCAACTTCCGTGCTTCAAGACATGCAATATTAAAGCTGATTAAGCGTTGGTTTGATGATGAGAAATCCAGGTTTTCCGAACAATCAAAGAATATTTGCTTATCTAGTGTTCGTGAAATGGGAATAACCCAGAAGCTACAATCTGACTTTGGAATTGCACCAGCCAAATATGTACGCAATCCGCATTATAGAAGTTCAAGTCAAATGCATTTATATAATAAGTTTGATTTAGAATTTTTGATATTCACTAATCCGGAATTGAGTAAGCAGGTTGATTCTGTTTTAGAACGTCGTCAGAAACGCGAAGCTAAGAATGCTGTGAAAATGGCAGCTAAACAAGAACTATTAGCAGCCCAAACAGAAGAACAAAGAGAGATACAGAATCAAGTTAATCGTAACGAAGAAGCTATTTTTCACACTATTTATAATACTGATTTTGGCATAGCTGAATTAACATCCCCAGAAGTAATTGAATCAACATACACAATGTTAGAAAATCCCCAAGATTTGATTGCTAGTTGGAAGGAGATGGTAAACTTTATTCACGACGATGTGTCTATTTATAATGATGTATTCGATGCTTTAAAACAAAAATATCTAGATGAAGACTATGATTATTTAATCGAGTCTATGCTAGATAAACAATACCAATTACAGTTTAAAGAAATTCATCAGAATTTAGCAGAATTATTTGCACAAAGAATGGGGATTAGTCAGTATGTTGTGCGTATTAATCACGATTGTCAGAACCCTCTATTTGGATATTTATTAGCCGATAAGAATAATAAGTATGTTTTCCTTACCAGTGGTGGTTCTATCAGTAAAGTTCGGAAGGGTAAGAAAAGTAAACTTATGGATATCCATGAGTACGAACATTTAACTATTGTTGCTTAAACAAATCCGGATTCCGAAAATCACCAATAATTTCATCCAACTTCTCAGCAATACTCAATAGTTCCATTTCCTTCCATCTTTTACCTACAATCTGCATTCCAATCGGTAATCCATCTTGAGTAAAACCAATGGGAATCACCACAACCGGATGTCCCGTTAAATTAAAAGGAACTAGATAAGCACCATTAGCCATCATATACGGAACTTTTCTCCCGTCAATCTCAATAGCTGCACCTTTTGCTCGATGGGTAAATGCTGTTGTCATAGCAACCGGACACAACCAGACATCCCATTTTTCTAATTCTCTATCCATTTGAGCAATTAGACTATCTCTTTGTGTCAAAGCTGCAAAATATCCTTTCAAAGACTGTTTTAAAAATATTGGTAGCACTAGATTAGGGATTTTACTTAATTTCCGCAATTCTTTATCCCCCTTCGTCGCTTCTCTCCACATAAAACTAAGATTTTTCAAATCGCTGGGTTGGGTATACATCAAGTTATAGGTACCCACAGCATAATAAACCTGCCAAGCTTTAGCAAAATCAAATTTGGGTACCCAGCTTTCAACATTAACCCGAGCATCAACAAGCTTATTTCTCACCGATTGCATTGCAGATTTAATTTCTCTAGCGACAGGGTATAAAGATAATTCATCAGTCCAAGCAATTTTGAGATTATCTAAACTAATATCCTCAACTTGATCCAGAGGAACTAGAGGGATATCGGGTTGACTACTGTCAGCACCAGCAATGATTTTCAGACATAAACGTAAATCCTCAATAGAACGAGCTAATCCTCCCACAGTAAACATTTGACGAATGCAGCGGAAATCCATATTCGTAGTATCCCCAATATGTCCCGTAGTCGGAACCCTTCTATCGGTTGGTTTGAGTCCATATATTCCGCAAAAGTGAGCCGGATGACGAATCGAACCACCATTATCAGAACCCAATTCAAAAGCTGAAAAACCTGCTAAAACAGCAGCCGCTGCTCCACTACTACTACCACCAGGGGTATATTCTAAATTCCAAGGATTATTCACAACAGGAAATATATCGTTTATTCCCTGATAATCACCAGCCAATTGAGACGGGGTAGTTTTTCCAATAATAATTGCTCCAGCTTGACGAAGACGCGAAACAGCAGTCGCATCTTCTGTGGGAATATAATTTTTCAGTGGTTTATAACCCGCAGTTGTAAGCAATCCTTTCGTTTCAAAAGTATCCTTAATCGTTATCGGTACACCGTGAAGCAATCCCCAGTTATCACCTTTTGTTAATGCTTCGTCAGCCTGTTTTGCAGTTTCTAAAGCTTTGTCGTTGAGGGTACAAACTGCATTTAATTTAGAATTATATCGAGAAATCTGATTCAAATACGCTTCTAACACCTCAACGGATGAAACCTGACGCTCCTTTATCATTCGAGCAAGTTGATACGCTGGCTGAAATACTAATTCGTTCATAATTATCGCAAAAAACAATTACTACAGATTTAAATAAAACCAAAATCTTTCTAGAGAGGTGATATCCCACGTCTCTACATTATTCTGATATCCTTGATTTAGTTAATTATATTCACTTTTAGTTAATACCGTTAACTAAACATTAAAATAACATATGGGTCGTCCGACGAAAGAAAATTCATTAAATCCTCAAGATGTAATCGAAGCTGCAATCAGTTGTTTGGATGAAGAAGGAGAATCCGCTCTGGGAGTGAATCGGGTAGCGCGAGAGTTGGGTATAAAACCACCAGCAATTTACAAGCATCTCAATGGAAATGCGGAATTGAGAAAAGCTGTAGTTTTAACAATTTGGCGAGAATTTCTAGATTATGGTCGGGAGAAAACCGAGGGAATCAGCGAACCTCGTAGATTATTCAAAGCTGGGGGGAATGCGACTCGTGATTTTGCCAAGCTGTATCCAGCACGTTATAAAGTGATGATGCAGTATCAACTTCATCCTACAGATAAAGATGCGGGTGAGGTGATTCAATCAGCGATGAGTTGGTTTCGAGAAGGAATACGGGGTTATGATTTGACGGAATATCAGTTAATTGATGCGATGCGAATTGTTAATGCTGCTATTTACGGTTTTATCAGCGTCGAGCAAGCGGGAATGATGACTTTTGAGCGTTCGACTGATGAGAGTTATGAAATTATGCTGGATGCTTTAATTGTTGGGATTGAGTATATTCGGAATGAAGATAAATAGATAGTTTTTCAACTTAATTTAGAAGTAGATTCGTACTCAACACCAACATTTTCTTGATTTGAGTTTCTGCTAACTACCAAACATTCATTTTCAACTTTTGCCAGCATATCATTGAAAACAGAAGTATAATTACCATTTTTATCTACAATTCTACGGAGTGTATAATCAGCAATTCGCGGAATTACACCCAACCAAATGTTTTTACGTTGCCATATATCTCCATTGGCAGAGTTTTCATCTTGAGACATTGTGGCATTTATTATCCATGTAGGAATTGGTATCCCAAATGATAATGGTATAACTTGTGCTTTTTGTAGAGTTGCATTTTCAAATTTAATTTTATAAGTAAACTGACTCAACCAACAAAAAATAAGTAATAATTTTCCCGAAATAGAGTTATGAAAAGTCCACTGTAACTGTCCAAATACTGGTAGAAGCAAAGTATTATTTTCTGCATCCCATTCTAAGTTATACATGGTAATACAATCATCTGGAAGCGGATTTCCATCCATAAAGAATACACCTTTAAGAATGGTTGGTAAATTAGTTTCTTTAACCGGCTTCATCCAGGTGGCAATATT
>CAKZYM010000544.1 GCA_937884685.1 uncultured Calothrix sp. | reverse complement strand
TCCTAACTCCTAACTCCTAATTATTTACCCTTACTGTTTCAATCCAAACCCAATTCGACTATATACCCAATTGCGTTCCCGTACAGGTTTCTCAGCAGGTTTTGCTTGGGAAATTTTAGTATCATTGTTTTGATTAACAGCTTTAGATTTTTTTAAATTTGATTCCGTGCTTTCATCAGTTATCGAAGATTGGGAGAATACAGCTTTATTTTCATTTGTTTCTGTTGCTGTTTGAGCTTGAGATGGAATTGCAACCAAAGCAGAACCAACTGCTAAAGCTAACCCAAGCAGACAAGAAATATTTTGAGACATTTTACTTCCTAATTGCTTCTAAAATTGGATAAAAAAATCTTGCTTTAATATCTTTGTTGCATCAAAAAATATTTTAAATAAAGCAACTGGATATAACACAAGAAAAATTAAAATTTTTGATTAATTTGAAGAAAAAGATTTGCTGCGCTTGTCTAAACGATATAGATACGATTCATAAATGCACCCTGAAAACCCCATTTTTGTTAAAACATGCGTTTATAGCGCAACTAATCAAAATGTAGTATCAAATCAATATTATTTTCAAGAGGAAAAATACTGAAGCAAGTTACTTCTTTTATTGCTAAGAATTTTAAAATAGCACGACCGCATATTTAACTATTTAGATTAACTATATGAATTCTTTATAGATGGGAATTGGAAAATTGGGCATGGGCAAATATATTTAAAATGGGAGTATCCCATTTTTGAACAAATATTTTATTCTACACTCTGTAAGGGTGCGGGATTTTTGCGAATTTGGGATGTTCCCTTTTAAATAGACAAAAATTGAAAAAATATTTTTAAATTTGTATAATAATTAACTTGTATAACAAAGAATACAGCGTATTTCATCTTTATGAGGTACATTCTAACGGGCAGGGATGCCCGTACCACAAGAGTTTTATAAAATTTTTTTGTACCTCATTTACCTGCAAGGTGCTGTAAGATATTCTGAGATAGAAAGATAAACGCCCTGAATAACTCTATTTATAATTAAAATAAAGCACTTAATCTTAATTGCATTTTCAATTTCCAGCACCATATCCCTAATCCCCAATCCCCAATTATTAAAATGTAAAACTAGTCCTTAAAATACCAATAGTAATCGAATCGCTATCAGGTGTATGACCGGGTTCTATAATATGAATAACTCCTGGAGTAACACTCATATTATCGTTCAATCTCCAGCGATAAAAAGCTTCAATATGAGTAGTTGTCCCTGGTTGTCCACCTTCGCTTCCGTTTCCACCATCTAAAAGGTCAGGTACATTGTTACCTACAGGTAAATTACTGCTAACAATTTTTGGTGGCTGTCCTACATAAATTCCACCTAAATTACCTTTCTTTAATAAGTCAGGAAAATTGAGATAAACCATATAGTTTGTTGTTTCTACATCTCCCGATTCTCCAGGAATCCGAGAGTTGGTATAACCGGCCCAACCACCCAATGTAACTCCTCGCGAAATATCCCAATTGACCGTAGCCCCAACAGCATTGGTTTGCAAAGGTCTCCCAGGAACAGCAAAACAATTCAGAGCAGTTAAACAACTATCACCTGCGAAACTAAACAAAGAACCGTTAGGAGAATAATTGTTAACGTAATATAAACCGACATCAAAAGTCTTAGCGGGTGTCAGTAACAATTGTGCCGCTGCTGTTGTATTTCCATCAAATAACCCTGCGCGATTTCCCGGATTTCCGATATCTCTAGCGCTATAAATTGCTTGCACGCTGGCACGTTTTGCAAATTGCCAATCAAAAGCAATACCACCGTTCTCAAAATCTAGGTTTAAAATTGGGTTTCTCTGTGCAAACCATGACAAAGGTCCGTTGGCTGCACTTTCAACGCGGTTGGGTCCTCGAAATGAGCGTACCATGTCAACACCTTTGGTTCCCACCATCATCGCTAAGTTTTTAGTTAGAAGTTGGTGAAAATGCAGGTCGCTTAATTGAAAATCGTTGCCAAAGTCATATTCGTAGCTAAGTACTAAATCCCTAGTTAAGGTCGGTTTAGTATCACCCTGACCAGCTAAAAGACCGACTACCAAAAAACTACGTGGGTTGAATTGGCTAGTTAAATACAGTTGATTAAAATTAGCAACATTAACGTTAGTTCCTGGGTCATCAGTATCCCTTACTCCGTCTCTTGGAGGAGTATCTGCTCGGTTCTCACTTCTTCCTTGAATACCAACAATCGTAACTCCGCTGAGTTTAGTTGTTGTGGAAAATTGATTGGCTTCGATATCAGCAGCACGAGATTCTAAAGCATCAACTCGTCCCCTCAATGTAGCTAACTCAGCAGCAAATTCTTCCTGTAATTTTTGTAAAGTTGCTAAATCGTCACGGGTGACTAGATTACTCGTAGCAGTAGCAATCAACTCATTTACTCTGTCCAAACAAGCATTCAAACCCGCAGCAAACTCATAACGAGTTAAAGCGCGGTTCCCTCGATAAGTTCCATTTGGATAACCAGCAATACATCCATAACGCTCCACTAAAGACTGCAAAGACTGAAAAGCCCAATCTGTTGGCTGTACGTCTCTAAATTGAGAAACCGAATTAACCTGTCCCATCGGATTTTCATCCAATGAGTTGTAATTAACAGATTCAGTAAGTGGCTGAGATATCTTAAATTTTTCTGTAGTTTTTATCTCAAACTGTTTAATCTCCGTCGTTTCTTGACTAGGGATAGTGACAAATTCAGTAGAAGTCTGTTTTTTAGACATTGCTTTATCTGGGAATCCGGTAATTCCCGCAGCTAAAAAACCGATAATTAACGAAATTTTATTTGTTTTCAACTTTTTGTACTGTTGTATATATACAAAGGTTGAGCTTATTCAATAGTTTCTCTTAATGGCATGAGTAATCATACGGATTTTCAATAAAAGCGATTACGTTGATTTTTAGGCAATATCTCTGAAGCGCGAGTATAAAAGAAAAAGTTAGTACTGTTACGAGGAATTTAAAATAAAAGATTTATAAACGAATTTGTAGGGCTTGTATTGTTTTTAAGGTGACGCAAGCAATTTAAGATTTCAGATTGAGTAAAAGTATCTTTTATGACTGGAATATATTTTTAACAGTGGAAAAAAACCAGCAGAGTAAATCCAAAACCCGAAGTCCAGAATATTCACCTTCATCAAAGCCATTAAAAAAAGGCAAAGCGCACCCTAATACTAAGGTTCGCAAGCTTCGTAAAAGAATCAAAAAATCTAAAAAAAATCTCAAAAATAAAAATACTCCGACTAAAGGAATTCGCACCTACTCAAGTCATACTCAGAAAATCAAAAAAAGAAAAAGTTTAGCAGCATCGATGCTAGCTATTGCAATCTTGTTTTCTAGTGGAGGTCTTGTTGTAGCTCTTAGCTGGATTAGCATTCTATTTATGTTCAATCCACTTTCTGTAAGTTGGTTAAATCCTTTTTTACCAGAAGGGGTGAAAATTGCCTCGAATTCAGAAGACAAACCGCATACATTAGAGCAAATTCAAGCAGAAATAAAGACACAAAAGCGTATATCCGGAAAAATTCTTCCTTTAGAAAGTGATACTGATGAATCTTTTTTAATACCTATTTTTCGCAAACGCAGCAATTGTCATTCCGACTGTCAATATATAGTTGAACTAAGAACTTACGAGCTAGCAAAAGATTTTGAATGGAGTTCGCGTCCTCAAAAGCACTACCACCTCACTAACCAGTTTCCCGTTACTGGCCCAGAAGAATTTGAAGTTATTGCTCCCTTGGTAGATGCAAGTATAGAAGATACTCCCGGTTCAAGCATTCCTTTACCCGTAACAGAAATAAAACGGTTCGATAAAAATGCGCCAGAACCTGGAATTTGGTACTACCTAAAGGGAAATCGTTCTTCAGGTTCAAATCTCACAGCTTACGGTTATATCCTTCACTACAACCCAAAGCGTCGTAACCTACAGAGAATGACAACTTGGACAAGTCCCTCTGGAGATTTACCAAAATGGGTGCAGATAACTGGTAGTAAAGAAAAAGAACTAGTAATCCGACAAACAGTTGGTTTAGAACCTCGTCTGCGAATTTACGAAATTAAACCAAGCGAATTTGTGATTAATCCAGTTAAACTATCGGAAATCACCCTAAAACCACCAGCCTTGAAAGATGGAGGCTACAAAGATGCGCTGTTAATTGCTAGAAACGGACTGTGGTCACCATCTTATAAATGGCTGCAATTTATCAAGAAACAGAAAGGAAAAATATCATCTGAAGCGCAAGCACAAATTGATTTTATTCGCGAGCATTCTAAACTGACCAAAAAATTAGCCGATAGAAGCTGGGCCAGTCCCTCCCAAGAAGTATTAGCTGACTTAATAGATGGTAGATGGGGACAAGCTTTAAAAGTATATGAAGCGTCACCGCAAAATCCCACAGAAATCAGAAATTTACTCAAATCCGATACCGGAAGAATAGAAAGTCGGATTAACGCAGCATTAGAAATCAACCCCAATCGTTCCGAAGTCCAAGCTTGGAAAGCTTTAATCATCGCAGCCAAACAAGGAACAAACAAAGGTTATTATTGGCTGAAAACACAATCTAAAATTTCCCAAAAATCACAAAGTTATATTCAAAAGCTTTTAGCGAAAATTTGAGGAAGTAGGGAATAGCGAACAGAAAGCTACAACTTCATTTCATCTATTCTCATTAAAACGCACTACATATAGACAATAATGAATGGAACGTAGAAGCAAAAAAATCACTTCTACGTGTACCAATTGTGATTAATAGTGCTAAAGTTAAATAAAGCAACATAAATTAATAACAATTGTGGATTTTGATTAAGTTCACAAGAATGCAGGCAAAGCCAGTACCTGCTCTACCAATAGAATATAGTCATAAATATATAGTCAAACGTCAGTCAACAAGTCAGGGTTAAAAGTACTAGTGCCTGCCACCGGTTTAACAGTATACTAAGTATAGGCAAGCACGAGTGAGGAATAAATTTAACAAGAATGTTCGTGGGTACAAACATCTTTTTCTTGCTTAAGCTGCTGTAACTTTAGCAACAATAAATCCACCTCTGCCTGCAAGTCCATCAACTTGACTTGCTGGTCTATTTGATAGCAAGTACTAGTCGAATTTGTCTTTGAATATGCGGGTTTGCGCTCTGAAACACTGGATACAGTCATACTACTAATTAAGTCCAAAACTCTACTCAACACCATTAGAGATATTATAATAGTGTAATTTAAAGAATCATTAAATCTTTGTATAGCTGGTATTAGTTGCTGCAATATAAGCAATTTTTTTTTGCTATGCAACATTCATGAAATGACAATCTAGCTTGGGATTTTGTTCCGAAAAGAAAAAGAATTTGGGCATCGGGGATTTGATTTTGGATTTTGGATTTTAGATTTTAGATTGAAGACGAGAAGTTGGAGCGATTGAGGTTAAAGGTCAAAGTTTATTACTTTGTCTTCCCAATTACCAATTACCAATCCCCAATCCCCAATTCCCAATAAAAGTTGTCGCAATACTTTCCAGAGATACGGTAAAAAGGATAAACTGTGATCCGACATCACCTTAAAAACAACTAGCTTTATAAAATCCTGTGACCTTAAGCCTGTCCCCTGTAAAATCTCATCGCCAACCTTGGCAAGGACTAATCGAACAGTATCGCCAATACTTACCCGTTAGCGAAAGTACGCCGGTTGTTACGCTTTTGGAAGGCAATACACCTTTGATTCCGGTGCCTTCGATTGCACGTCTAATCGGTAAGCAAGTGCGTGTTTTTGTCAAATACGATGGTTTGAACCCTACTGGTAGCTTCAAAGATAGGGGAATGACTATGGCAGTTACTAAAGCCAAGGAAGCTGGAGCTAAGGCAGTAATTTGTGCAAGTACTGGTAATACTTCCGCTGCTGCTGCGGCTTATGCTCGACGCGGAGGATTGCGTCCGTTTGTAGTAATCCCCGATGGTTATGTAGCGTTGGGTAAATTGGCGCAAGCTTTGGTTTATGGTGCAGAAGTATTGGCTATTAAAGGTAATTTCGATGATGCTTTGAAAATTGTTCGGGATATAGCAGAAGAATATCCGGTAACTTTGGTTAATTCGGTTAATCCCTATCGTTTAGAAGGACAGAAAACCGGGGCTTTTGAAGTAGTAGATATTTTGGGTGATGCTCCAGACTGGTTGTGTATTCCGGTAGGTAATGCGGGAAATATAACTGCATACTGGATGGGTTTTTGTCAGTATCACCAGGATGGTAAATGCGGACGCTTACCTAAGATGATGGGTTTTCAAGCTGCTGGTGCAGCACCGTTGGTAAATGGTGGAGTAGTTAACAATCCCGAAACCTTAGCTACAGCAATTAGAATTGGTAATCCTGCGAGTTGGGATAAAGCAGTTGCTGCGGCTGAATCTAGCAAAGGTGAGTTTAATTCCGTTACCGATGAAGAAATTTTAGAAGCTTATCGGATTTTAGCTGGGGAAGAAGGTGTATTTTGTGAACCAGCGAGCGCAGCTTCCGTAGCAGGTTTATTAAAAGTGAAAGACCAGGTTCCCACGGGTGCGACTGTGGTTTGTGTTCTAACTGGTAATGGTTTGAAAGACCCAGACACAGCGATTAAGCATAATAAGAGTCAGTTTACTCAAGGTATTGAAGCGGATATCAAATCTGTCGCTAAAGTGATGGGATTTGAATAATTCTAAGGTTCGTAGTTGTGCTTAAGCACTTTTTTATTTAGAAGAGCTAAAGCTTAGCTACGAACAGATTATAAATTCTCAATCGTCAGCGTTTCGTTATACTAATTCTGTATGAGGCTGCGCTTAATCACCCTCACTCTGGAAGGCTACCCAAACAAAGCCCCTGAGCCGCACTCCGTGAACGGATTTGCTAGTTTCGTCGCGAAACCGACACCCCCAAACTAGTCTCACCACCTGCGTGGGCTAAATTCGGCGTATCTTTATAAAAAAATGGTATTAAATTTAGTT
The DNA here is from genome assembly GCA_937884685.1 of uncultured Calothrix sp. Lineage (GTDB taxonomy): Bacteria > Cyanobacteriota > Cyanobacteriia > Cyanobacteriales > Nostocaceae > Rivularia. The sequence goes on along the minus strand of CAKZYM010000544.1, from coordinate 17,056 downwards.
TGACGTAATTTATCAACCCAGTTTAACCTCTACTTTCCCAGAGTATTAAATTCTGCGGTTGAATATAGTTTGTTATCTTCACTGTAAAACTCAAACGTCAAGAAGTGGTGAAGATTTATACTCAATCTTTTTATTTAAATTGATTATTTAACCGCTTCGCATGAACTAGTCTAAGTAATATTAATTATCTTAGGACTTACGCAACCAGCACATTTTTTTGTAGGGTGCTGTGACACTTTGAACAATATTGAACGTAGTAACAATGCTTTCAGTGTCACGCACCAGCCGAGTGTTGTGACAATTGCGTAATTCCTCTATCTATTCAGTATAAATATTGTCAATTTCTTGACTTTTAATAGTTAAAACTTACGAGTAACAGCGATTTAATCGGCTGTCATAACAAGTTAGTTCTATTTCTGATGAGCTGCTCATCTTTTTAATTATTTATCTGACAGCAAATTTAATCATTTATAAATTATCCTAAAAGGAGAGCGTTAGCCTTGTGGAACAATATTGTTGTGCCAAAAAATATAAAAGTTTATTAAAACTAAAAGTATTTACTTTATTTAGTATGTCTACAATAATTCATTCCACCATATTATCTTCAAAAGCTGTTGCTCAGATATCGAATATTGATGGTGAATATGTAATAAGTAGCACAGAAATTAAAACGACTGATTTTAGTAAATATGAGTCAGACAAATCACAGGTAAATGATGAAATTATTAATTATTCGGCTTCTCACTCTCAACTGGATACAGAATTAATTGATCATGAAAATTATGTATCTGAGCTACAGTCAAAATCAACGATAAATCGCCAAGATAAATCAGAAGCATATCCACTATTTTCATAAATAAAACAATCTTTGATTGATAATAAAAATAAGCAATCAGCAGCAAAATTTACAATATATAGTCCAAATTAACTATAAACAATAGAAAAACCCGAACAATCAGCAAATCATCAGTTTTCATTTAATACATTACAAAAAATAGATACTTATACTACGCCAAATTTAAGTGATTACGGGAGCATCCCGATTATGCAAAAAGCCCGCAGACTATAAGTCTGGGGCTAATACTACGAAGCCCACCTTCGTGGGCTAAAAATCTTAGTAGCCCACGAAGGTGGGCTTCGTTAATGTAGCCGCACCCTTACAGGGTGTCGGGTAAAATGTTTGTTCAAAATTGGGATGCTCCCGTGATTACCCCTTAATTCAACAATTATCAGATTCATCAAAACCAGATAAGAGCAAAGAAGAAACAAAAATATCAGTAGAAGATAATAAATGCATCAAAATTAATGCTTTATATCTAGCTTTCCTTAACTGTTTACAAGGACTAATACCATCTAATTTAGGCAACATCAAATCCAATAAAATTAAGTCGAATTCCGTTGCTTGGGTGTATTCCCAACCTTCAACCCCATCAGATGCAAGTTCAACTGCATGATACTGATGCTTTAAGTCTTCAGCCAGAGGTTTAGCGATGCGGTCATCATCTTCTACTATTAAAATTTTCATATTTTTTATAACTTTTTCGACAATCAGTAAATGAATCAAACAATCTAATCGCGACATTGATTGTCATCGATTTACAGTTACAAGCCTTATGACTTAGCTTTCTTATACCAGAAAATATAAAAAGCCGAATTTTTCAAAAAAAACGGCTTCCTCAATAGCTCAAAATATTACAACTAATATAGAATTGCTATAGAAGTAGAATATTTCACAAACTGCTCGTTTTCACAAAAAGCGCGTGAACCTTTGTGTGACAATACTGCGAAGCGTGCGACTGAAAGTGAAAGTAAAAGTAAAATTAAAATTTATTAAAGATAATTCAAGTAAAATCGTCCCGCATATAGTGTTATAACTATTTGGATTAAAATTTTGCGCTGACAAAGATGAGTAGCAATTATAGAAAATGGAAGCTGTAAAAAAAAGACCCTTAAGACCCAAAAACTATATATCGTTCCTGTACACTTACTCAACTAGTTGGGGAACTGCTGGTGATATATGTTTAATCCGCGAAACCGTGGCTGAGGAAAGTACATCTAAATTCGTAGGTCGCAAAGTCAAACTAGCCCTTCCAAGAGGAATGGAAAAGCATCGCGTGGAAGGTCATCAAGTCATAAAAGTTGCCGGTCATGTTGGTGACGGACATCCGAAAGACCCCGGTTCCGAATGGGAACCTTATGAGGGTATAGAACGAGAAGTTGCGATGATAGTTTTGAAGCCTTGGGGATTTAAGTTAGTAGATCCAGAGTAAAACCCTTTGTTGGGGCAATTTCCTATTAACTATTAACTGGATGTTGCCCATAAAAAGGTAAAGCTTCTTCCCAATTTGGACGCTTACCTTGTTCCCAATCTAAATGAGCTAATTGCAGGATACTTGTTACGGTCGCAGCTAATCCACAATTCGCTTCCACAAGCCGATAATTACCACTCCAATCAGCTAATTTTTCTGACCATACTTCTTTTGTTAATACCACATCCGGCATTACAGGAGTAATTCTGCTATTATTCGATATAACTTGATAAATTGCACCATACAACATACCTCGTTGTGCTGGCATTTGAACTGCGATAAAATCACTACCATCACTTCTGCTATCCCAAGCAAATGCAGCTAAAGTAGAAACAGCAAACACCGGAATATTTAATTGCTGTCCTAGAGTACGAGCAGCCACAACCCCAATACGAGTTCCCGTAAAACCTCCAGGACCCTTCGCTACAGCAATAAATGCCATATCAGTCCAAGTTTGGGGTTTTACAAAATCTATTATGTACTGATGCATCAAATTGGAAACATTACGGTCTAATTTCCAAACATCAGAACGCGAATCACCAGAAAAATTACTGATAGATAAACCTAATTCGGGAGTTGTGGTGTGTAGTGCGAAGCCGTATTCTTTCATGTAAGAGAGGGGGAGACAAGGACACAAGGACACAAAGAGATAAAAATAATCTTAACCTTTAACCCTTAACCTTTTACCTTTGACCTTAATAACTCCTAACTCCTCACTCTTAACTCCTAACTATTTAAGTTGGAACCAATTCACCGGGACGTAATTTAGACCATTTACCTTTTTCTTCTTTAAAACTCAAACATCCTACAACGTCCCATTCCATTTCAATTACTTCGCCTTCGGTACGGATATTTACGTTTATACTGGGTTCGTTGGGGTCAAAGGTTGGTGTTTCTGTCAAATGAGGTTGTTGGTGCTGTGTTTCTACTGCATTGTAGGTCATACAGCGGTCTACATAATGACAATTTACGCAAATACACATATTAAAACCAACTCATAGTTTTACTTATTTCGCTTTTTTTATTCTAGCGATTAGCCACGCTGTTGTTGCCTAGCCTATTGGTTTATTTTTATTACAATGTACGGTTCAATTCTGTCTAAATTTACACCAGATTCTTTACCTTTCAATCTGGAATTATTGCCAAAACCAGCTTATTTAGTCGGTGGTGCGGTACGAGATGCTATTTTGGAAAGAAATCGGGATTATCTAGATTTAGATTTTATTTTACCTGCGGAAGCGGTTAATGTAGCTCGTAAAATAGCGAAATATCATCAAGCTGGTTTTGTTTTACTCGACGAACAAAGACAAATCGCTCGGGTGGTGTTTCCCGATGCTACCGTTGATATTGCTCAACAAGAAGGTGATTCTGTAGAAGCTGATTTACATCGGCGAGATTTTACAATAAATGCCATAGCTTACAATATTCATACCCAAGAAATCATCGACCCGTTACAAGGTGGTGCAGATTTAGAAGCGGGTATTTTACGCATGATATCACCAGCGAATCTCGAAGATGACCCTTTAAGGTTGATGCGGGGATATCGTCAAGCTGCACAATTAGGTTTTAGTATAGAATCAGAAACCCATTCTACGATTCGCGGTTTAGCTTCTCATTTAGAAAAAGTAGCTGCCGAAAGAATCAGAGTAGAATTAGGTTATATGTTGGCTAATCCTGAAGGAACGCTCTGGTTAATTAAAGCTGTTGAAGATGGATTGCTAAAATCTTCCTTTAAATACGCTACACCTCAAAGTTGTGCTTTGATTGCAGAAGTTGACAAAGTAGCTTTGCAGCTTACAGAAGAATTTCCAAAATTGAAGGGAATCCTAGCACAAAATATTAGAGATACTGTAAAAACTACATGGTTAGGTATCGCAAAACTAGCTTGTTTAGTAAATTCCAAGCCAGAAATAGCAGAAGCAGAATTAGAAAAACTTACTTATAGTAGAGCGGAAATTCAAAGCGTAACCACAGCCTTGAGAACATTTCCCAAGCTTGATACAGAATTATCTTTGAGAGAGCAATACTTCTTATTTCGAGAAGCGGGTAGCGTATTCCCGACTACAGCCATTTTAGCAACAGCTTATGGTAATGTAGTCAGGAAAGTGTCCGAAAACAAGCCACTAATAACATACGCATCTTTACTATCCCGCTACTTAACCCCTGATGATCCGGTTGCACATCCCACTCAGTTAGTAAGTGGGACACATATTATATCATCATTGAACATACCTTCGTCACCACTTATCGGCAAATTACTGACAGAAATTGCAGTGGCACAAGTTGAAGGCAAGATTTCGACATCTTATGAAGCGATAGAATTTGCCAAGAAGATGGTAGTAGGTAATGGGTAATTGGGGAATAGGGCATTGGGCATTGGGCATTGGGTATGATAAAAAACAAGGGAGCTGTTTGGCTCCCACTAAAAATATTTCTTAATTATTAACTCCTAACTCCTAACTCCTAACTCCTAACTCTATTAACCTCTTTCTACCAATTTCTTAAAGTATAAATACGCTTCTTCAGGTGTTAGTGCTTCGGATTTGTCATCATGAGCAATAAAGTATTCTCTGCTATCAGCATAGAAACGCACGGTAAAGCTTGGTATTAAACCTAGTTTTAAAGCTTGTTTACCTAGTTCATCGGTTGTGTCTGCTAAAGAATTTCCGTCGTGAAATTTGGCAGTAGACATTTTTACCCCTGTTTATTTATTATTTATTAATCAATCTATTTATTAATAGTTTTTGATGCCAAAATTAAGACATCAAAAACTAGGAAAATTACATTTCTTGCTGATATTTTTCTAAGATATCCATTAAACTGACTTGGCACTGTGATGGAACCAACTCTAATAAAGGTATTTCACGTTTACCACCACCAACTTTGATGGGTATAGATTGTAAAACATGAATGACATCATCTTCATTCACAGGTTTACTAGTACTTATTAAAGGATAAACTTGTTCGGCGACAACGGTATGCAGCTTAGCATCGGACAAATAAAGGTGCCATTTAGCAATATCTATATAGACATTCTCGCCAATTTCAGCGGCTAGGGATTCCATGAATTCTGCGTTGTTAGTCATAGCCTTAAGGTATTAACTTTACAAATTACTTCAGAATTATGCTGAAATTCTCAAGTTAACTCTACCACCACAAGTCACAATAGCCTTTATTTTAATAGTCCATCTTCAGGTAGATTTTGTGGGAGTATCTGAATAATCTGCAATGACAGAAATATAAATCAGATGTGAGACCAATATCCCCAGCCAGCTTAAAGTAAGAATGGGCAACCATTCCCAGTCAGTTAACAAAAAATTGTGAAAAAACCACAAACCGGAATTGAATAAAGCGAATGTCGCTACGTGAACGGCGAAATTCATTCTATCCTCTAGTTTACGGAAAGCTGGGTCGTTTTTACGGTCTGGTTCGCGGGGCCAACGTGGAGGCATAAATTAATTACAAAATAAACAATCGGTTGTTTCTATAATTTTAATGTTATCCGCGTCACAAATCTAATTTACTTAGAATAGAAGCAATAATCTAAAATCTGTCTTGGAATACAAAGGCTTTATGAAAGCCGTTTTAACCAGCCTAATAACCATAAGGGTTCAGGAGACCGAAAAATCATGATAAATAACTTAAGAATCATGAAACCCTGATGGATATTGGAATTGTACGTTGGTAAATAGATCCCATCCGCGGTTCTACAAGGAGAGGAGTTGGAGGTGAGGTTTTGAGATATAACTCAATAGACTGGGAAACGCTATGGGTAATTGTTAATTGAGAACTGATAATTCCCCAAAAAATAAGAGTGGGAGGATGCATATCACAAGCAATCACTTCCCACTCTTACGTTTACTGCTGAAGCGTTTCGGAATACGTACAAACATTGCCTTGATTTTGGGGGCTGTTTTTGGGTCAACGCAATATTTGCACGCGGTTGGTATTCCTAATGCAGCAAACGAAACTTAAGCTTTTAAATTTTGTTGATTGACAATTATCTAGTTCTTCTGCTAGGATGAATATCCCTTAAAGAAAACAATTCTTAAAGAAAAATATTTTCTAGAAAACAACTAACTTACCGGTAGAAAGTGTATCACCTGTTTCTTTATTAAAGTGATACACCCTGATAACAACACCCTTGAAGTCGTTTATCTTGATTAAAGATAACTGAGTAAATTGTTAGTTGGTTGCCATTTTGGCAGGTTTTATAATTTGTTTTGAAATTCAAGCGATAAGTCAGTTATTTACCTGATTTATCGCGCTTTTTTGATGGTCTTTCCATTTCTTTATAAAGATGCGCCTAATTTAGCCTACGCAGATAGGCTTTGTTTGACTAGGCCCACCATAGCTAGAGTGAGGGTTATTAAGCGCAGCCTCTGTAAGTTCTTCTAGATTTCCAATTTCACATAAAAAACACGCATCCCGATAATAATTTCTCGAAAGCGTGGATTTACAAAGCTTTATTTTTCAACCCTTAACACTTAGTTATTAAACTATTAGTTTAACTGAACTAAAACTGCCTCTACACAATTTTTTATTTATCAATACTACATTGTCCCACTCTCACCTGTTCTTCTTCTATGGAACATCGAGTTTGTATAAAAAATATTATTGCCCACTAATTACTATTTGCGTAACATTGAAGACAATGATGTCTGCTTGCGTATATCCATGATATCAGCCAAGGAATCTTGATTTTTTTGATTTGGCTTGAAGTTTTGTTCTGGTGGTAAAACTGTTACAACAGGCTTTGGCTTTGCTTTTTGTGGTGGCATAGCCATTATAGGGGTTCTACGCGATTGGGGTGTGCGAGCAGGTGTTTTTCTTCTAGGTAAATGTGCTTCTATTGCTTGATAGCGTCGCTGTGCTAAACGTATTTCATCACGATTAACAACCTGTCTCTTAACCTTCTTCTTTTGCTTTGGACGATTGAGAACTTTGAGAATTACTATGCATCCGCTAGCACAACTTAGAGCTATGGTAGCTACCATCCACAAAGGTATGGGATTATTTTTAGCGTCTGCACTTTCAACTGGTGCTTTCGGTACAGCTTCAGGTTGAGGTAGGTCTAAGTCCTTGCTCTTTATTTTGTCATCAACATAACTCAAGCTATATATCGATAACGCACCTCCTCCCAAGAACATTAGCAGCAAACCAGCCAAAAATAGCCAGGGATAATGCATGAATAGATATATCACTACATTTTTAAAGCTATATTTTTTGCTTTTCGGTTCGCTACTGTCTGCAATAGGTGCGGACTCTTTGACTTCAGACGACTCCTGCTGTACACTCTGATTGTTTTCCATGACTTTTTTCAGATTTGTACTTCTCAAGATATAGATTGTACTTGAGTACCGAGGTTTCACGTATCCGTAATCATTTTTTTGATTTCAGTAGTATTTATTAGAGATTTAAACTACTAAGTCCGCCGTTTTTCAAATCAATTAGGTGCTTAAAGCTACTTGGTTTGTCTCGGGTTCTGAATTCATCTCTACTGCTAGACGAACGAGTTTATCAACTAATTCCGGAAAGGAAACCCCACTGCTTGCCCAGAGTTGTGGATACATGCTTGTTGCTGTAAAGCCAGGTAAAGTATTGATTTCGTTAATTAAAACTTCCCCTGTTGCTTCTACGTAAAAGAAGTCTACTCGTGCTAAACCAGCGCAATCAAGAGTAGTAAATGCCTGTATCGCTGAAGATTGAATCTGACTAATTACAGCATCTGGCAATGGCGCGGGAATCAGTAAATCTGCTTTACCGCTAGTATATTTTGTTTCGTAGTCGTAAAAGTCACTTTCGTAAGTGATTTCACCGACGGTTGAAGCTTTCGGGTTCTCATTCCCTAAAACAGCGCATTCAACTTCTCTTGCTGTTACTCCTGCTTCTACAATAATTCTTCTGTCGTAACTCGCTGCACTATCTAAAGCAGCTTCCAATTCCGAACGCGATCGCACTTTTGCAATACCGACGGAAGAACCTAAATTAGCGGGTTTGACGAAACAAGGATATCCTAAATTTTGCTCGATGTCATCACAAAGTTTGGGGAAAATACATGGATTTGACCAAATTTGCTCTCTGGTTAAAGCCATATAGTTAACTTGTGGCAATCCTGCTTGAGCAAATATAGATTTCATCCCAATTTTATCCATACCCGCAGCGGAACCCAACACCCCAGAACCAACAAATGGGACTTGCATCAAGCTCAGCAATCCTTGAATAGTACCATCTTCACCATTTGGTCCGTGAAGAATGGGGAACCAGACATCAACAGTTTCCGCTGCTGCTGGAAATTGCCAAAGTGTTGGTTGGGTATTTTCGCAAGATAACGCTTTTCCCGAAGATAAAACCTGATGTGCAACATCGGGACCTTGCCAAGAACCATCTTTTTTAATATAAAAAGGCAATAATTCGTACTTATTGGCGTTTTCTTCAGCAGTTAGAGCTTCCGAAATTGCTTTTGCTGAAACGATAGAAACTTCATGTTCGCCAGAACGACCGCCAAAAAGTAAACCTACCTTTAATTTTGTCATGTTGAATACTTAAATATAATGGCTAATTGCAGATAGGTTATCACAACCCATTAGAATTACTAAAATTTTTTTATTACATAACCATTAAGTAATCTTTATCCATCAAATTAAACGACAAAAACCCAGCCATAAAGACCAGGTTTTTGAAGGTTTCATATAAGGATAGGGGCCATAGTTCCCCCGGTTAAATATAGCTAACAAGCAATAACTCGCTCATCTAAGATAGGATACTGATATTAAGATGTCAATTCCGGAAAGTTTAAAAGTTTTTTGATTTTTTTTATAATTAACTTTTGAAACCCCTATTTTTATGTTCTTTCGAGATTTACTGTACGGTAGGATACATTTAAATATTTAAATATCTCATGGAATAGCTTTTCAAACCCTTCTAATAGCTAATAACGTTAATCTCAGATAGTTTTCTTCATTGCAAAATGATTCAATCCTTAACATAAGATTAAAATTGGCAACAAAAATCTTTGTTTTAGGGAGACGTAGCAGTGCTACGTCTCTACATCATGAATTAAACACCAACCACTTCCCGCACTTCCACAACTTCCCCAGTCAAACTAAAGGGACGAACTACGCTAATTTTCACTTTAACTATCTTCCCTTTAAGCTCGTTGATATCACCTGTAAAGAATGTCAGACGATTTCCCCTCGTCCGTCCCATGACCTGATTTTTATCTTTGGGATTTTCATCTTCTACTAATACCTCTTCAATCCTTCCCATATATCTTTGCGAACGTTCTGCTGCTTTAGTTCCTACAAGATGATTCAACCTTTGCAATCTATCGCTTTTGACTTCTTCGCTCAGTTGTTCTTCCCATTCCGCTGCGGGTGTATTGGGACGTGGGGAATATGCAGCGGTGTTTAACAAATCAAAAGCAATATCGTCAGTTAGCTCCATCGTCTTCTGAAACTGTTCTTCAGTCTCCCCAGGAAAAGCCACAATTGCATCTGCACTAATGGAAGCATCTGGCATATATTCGCGGACTTTATCAATTATTCTCCGATATTTTTCATGAGTATAACCGCGAGCCATGCGCTTTAAAACTTCGTTATCACCTGATTGGAAAGGGATATGAAAATGCTCGCAAACTTTGGGTAATTCGGCACAAGCTTTAATTAATCGTTCTGTAAAATAACGTGGGTGAGAAGTTGCGAATCTAATTCTTTCAATTCCCGGTACGTCGTGGACGTAGTACAGTAAATCGGTCAAAGTATTCTGACGACGACCTTCCGGTGTAATTCCCGGTAAATCTCTACCGTAAGCGTCAATATTCTGACCGAGTAAAGTAATTTCCTTGTAGCCCTGTTTTGCTAACTCTTCGATTTCAGCGCGAATCGCTTCAGGTGTCCGCGACTGTTCCACACCCCGCACCCCAGGAACCACGCAATAAGTACAGCGTTCGTTACAACCGTAAATTACATTCACCCAAGCTGTAACTTTACTGTCTCGGCGCGGCTTGGTGATATCTTCCATAATATGCACCGGCTCGGTAGCTACAACTTGAGAACCACCGTAGACTTCGTGTAGCAAATCTTTTAAACGGTTAGCAAGTAGCGGTCCCATCACCAAATCTAATTCTGGCACCCTTCTTAATAAATTTTCTCCTTCCTGCTGAGCCACACAACCCGCTATCACCAATGTTAAATCGGGATTTTCACGTTTCCGTTTTGCTTGTCTGCCCAAATAAGAATATACTTTTAGTTCTGCAATATCTCGGATAGAGCAAGTATTGCAAACAACTATATCAGCATCGTACTGGTCTTCTGACCACTCAAAGCCCATGTCTTCTAAGATGCCAGCCATGCGTTCTGAGTCCGCTTTATTCATCTGGCAACCGTAGGTAATAATGTGGTATTGGCGTTTGGTGGTCATTGGTAATTTTTGGTTGGGTAATGTAGTATTTACTGATTTCATTATCAATTTTACATAAAATGTTTATGCTAAATATTGCTGTAATATTGATATAAATTAAAATACTCTGAACAAATAATTTTATTTAAGTCATATCTAAACTGAAAAATGTATAACACTATTTTCTGTATTTTGTTTATATTAGTGGGTCTGCTTTCTGTCGCAGCTAGTTATTTTAATTGGGATTGGTATTTCAACAATTATCGCGCTCGCTTCCTGGTCAAAATAATTGGTCGTCGAGGCGCACGAATATTTTACACGGTTTTAGGGTTGTTTCTGGTTGGTTTGGGAACTGCTATTTTACTTGGCCGTTGATAACTTTCTAATTTATTCATACTACAGTATACTACGCTATATATTTGTAGCAAGCGATTTATCGTTCAAATCATGGATTGGAAATATATTGCTTATGAAAAGATACCGGAAAATCCCAATCAATGGAATTTAACGTTGGAGGATTATCGAAATTTCAAAAAGACTGATTGGGTGGTGACAGAAAAGATTCATGGTGCTAATTTTGGAGTTGTCACGGATGGTAAGACAGTTAGATTTGCTAAAAGAAAGGAATTTTTAGATTCTGAAGAAGATTTTTTTGGCTATCAGATATTAAAAGCAGAATTAGTTTTCAAAGTTAAAGAAATATTTAACATTTTACAACTTCAAAAAAGAAACTTAGATAAAATATTTATTTATGGTGAGTTATTTGGAGGAGAATATCCCCATCTGGAAGTAAAACCAGTTTCTGGAGTTCAAGCAATACAAACTGGGGTGTATTATTCTCCAGACATAGAATATTGTGCTTTCGATATTGCTGTTATAGAAAACGGGAATGATAATAATAAAAATAATCATAAAAACTATCTAGATTATTCTATCGCGCTGCATTTATTTGAGAAAGTAGGAATGATGGCTGCAAAACCTTTATTTATTGGTAAATACGAACAAGCGGCGGCATATAATATTGAATTTGAATCTACAATTCCAGGGATTTTAAATTTACCACAGCTAGAGCAAACGAATAAAGCAGAAGGAATTGTAATTAAACCGGATAAATCTTTTTATATAGAAACTCGTAAAGGTCTAATTCGTCCGATTATTAAACATAAAATCCCAGAATTTGCAGAAGATAAGCGCTATCATCAAGCACAAAAGTGGAACTATCAAAATACATTGGTTAAAAAGCAAAGTTCAAAACCGATATTGAGCTTAGAAGATGAATTATGCCAAGAAATGCTTAATTTAGTAACTGCCACAAGATTAGAAAACGTCATTTCTAAGTTCGGTAGAGTTACAAATCAAGACAGAGATAAGATTCAGCAGCTAGTTGATTTACTAGGACAAGATGTAATAGAAAGCTTCAACGAAGAATATGAAAGTATTTTTAATGCTTTATCGTTAGAAACTCGTAATCATATGATGGTAAACTTATATCAAGCATCAACAAAATTGGTGGATAACTATTTTAAATAACCTTGGTTAGATGCGATTTTATAGGTGTTTTTTATCTTTACTAAGTTTGCTAATCACATGAGTAAATTAGTTGTCATTAATTTGGGAAATGGTGACTTAGAAAGAGGATTTAAGCAAGTAACGGCTCTATTATGGGAAGTAGATAACCCTCTTCCAGAAAAAATCACTGGTTCATTACCTCCAGCGCCAGAACTAATTGAACTGTATAGAAATAGACAACTTATTTATCGAGACTTATCTAATAATTTTGGTTCTCTTCGGGACGATGACGATTACTTAGAAATTGAACTCACTGGTGTAAACCATATTTCCAGCACAACCTTTGATAAATTAAGTCAAGAACTACAACAATATTTTAATCATTGGCTTCAATCCAAACATTTTCTCAAGATTGACCAGAGACTACGAGCGGCATTAAATTTAGAAGAAGAAATAAGAGTAGTTATTGAAACTAATCATATATTATTGCGACGATTGCCTTGGCATTGCTGGGATTTTTTTGATAACTATCCGAAGGCTGCAATGGCTCTTTCTCAACTTGAATATCAACGCATTCCGGTTTCAAAGCAGAGCAAATTCCCCCGAGAAAAAGTCAAGATTTTGGCAGTTTTAGGTAACAGCAAAAATATTCATTTGGGTACAGAAGCCAACCAAATAACCAACTTGCAAAACTCAGAAGTCAAGTTTCTTGACAAGCCTTTACGGAAAGAATTAAATGACTATCTCTGGGATTCTAAGGGTTGGGATATTCTATTTTTTGCAGGTCATAGTAGAACCGAAAAACAAACGGGTCGAATTTATATTAATGAAAATAATCTAGATAATAGCTTAACTATTCAGGAGTTAAAAGAAGCTCTCAAGCAAGCAATTGCCAAAGGTTTAAAATTGGCAATCTTTAATTCCTGTGATGGGCTGGGATTAGCTGATGAATTGCAAAAACTGAATATTCCTGCGGTAATTGTGATGCGGGAACCAGTACCAAATCTGGTTGCTCAAGAATTTTTTCAATACTTTTTACAATATTTTGCGGTTGAGCAGTTTTCTTTATATTTATCTGTAAAACAAGCACGTGAAAGACTACAGGGATTAGAAAATAAATGTCCTGGTGCTTCTTGGCTACCGGTACTGTGCCTAAATCCAGGAATAACTGCACCAAACTGGTCTGACTTGGGTCGTCCAACTCAGATTACTCCCTATCGCGGTTTATTTGCTTTCCGAGAAGAGCATTCACGGTTCTTTTTTGGAAGAGAAACTTTTACTAAAATGTTGGTGAATGCGGTCACAAATCCACATCAAAATTTTATAGCGGTAGTTGGTTCTAGCGGTAGTGGCAAGTCTAGCGTAGTTTTTGCTGGTTTAGTAAAGCAACTCCGCGATACTGAGGAATGGTTGATTCTCGACTTTCGTCCGGGTTCAAGACCTTTATTTAATCTTGCAACTGCTCTTATTTCTCAGCAGAAAGACAACCTCAGTCGTTACGAACGGTCGCGGGATATCAGAAATTTTACTATCGACCTCCAAAATTCTGAAAATGTTTTGCGGGACATGATAGATAGTATCCTTTCGGAACAACCCAATCAGCGTTTTTTATTGGTCGTAGACCAATTTGAAGAACTTTATACTCTTTGCAAAGATTTGCAAGAGCGCAAAACTTTTTTAGATAGATTATTAGAAGTCGTTAAGCATAATCCTAGATTTACTTTAGTTATTACTCTCAGAGCAGATTTTTTAGGTGAAGCACTGTCTTACCGTCCCTTCGCTGATGTATTGCAGCATGCAGATTTAAAACTTGGCCCGATGACCTACTCCGAACTGCAAGCGACCATAGAAAAACCTGCGGAGTTATTAGGAGTAACAATTGAGGAAAATTTGGCCGAACGCATTCTATCAGAGCTAAGTCCGGAAAATTTACCTTTATTAGAGTTTGCTTTATCTCAGTTATGGGCTAAACAGCAAGATGCTGAGTTAACCCATGATGCTTACACTCAAATTGGAGGAGTAGAAGCAGCACTAGCTAATTATGCTGGCAAAATATATAACCAGCTTAACTTTGAACAACGAGAAAGAGCGGAGCGAATTTTTATCCAACTAGTGCATCCCAGTTTGGCAACGGAAGACACTCGTCGTATAGCTACCCGAAAGGAAATTGGTACAGAAAATTGGGATTTAGTGACCCGTTTGGCTGATGCTCGATTGGTCGTTACGGGATACGATGAAAAAACTAATTTGGAAACCGTAGAAATAGTCCATGAAGCGCTAATTCTCAACTGGGAAGAATTACGAAAGTGGATGTATCAAGGCAGGGAATTTCGTTATTGGCAAGAACAGTTACGAGTCGCAATAATTACTTGGAATCGCAGTAATTTTGATGAAGGAGCTTTGCTGCGAGGAAAGCCATTAAGGGATGCAGAAGATTGGCAGAGCAAACGTAGTATTCAATTGGGTGAGCAGGAAAGGAGTTTTATTGGGCTGAGCGTGGAATTACGCGAGCGTGAAAACAATAATCAAAAGCGCAGAAGACGATTTGCTATCTTTGCACTTTCTCTTGCTTTAGTCATAGCCTTGAGTTTAGCAGGGTTGGCTTGGTGGCAATCCCAGAAATCTTTAAAAAGCGAGATTCAAGCTCTCAGCTCGTCTTCAGAAGCACTTTTAACCTCAAATCAACAGTTGGAGGGACTGACAGCAGCGGTTAAAGCAGCGCGAGAATGGAAAAAATTGAACAAGTTCTCTTGGGTAAAAGCAGATACTCAAATTACAGTTGTTAATGCGCTACAAAATGTACTTTATAAGATTAAAGAGAATAACCGTTTATCGGGTGATAATAAAGTAGTTACCACAGTTTCTTTTAGCCCCAACGGTAAGATTATTGTCACCGGAGATGGGGAAGGGAAGGTAAAACTATGGCAGCAGAATGGAGAATTGCTGAAAACGATTGATGCAGATAAAGATAAGATTTATGCAGTTGCAATCAGCCTTGATGGTAAGATAATTGCCTCGGTTGGCAATGATAAAACTGTCAAACTTTGGAGCCACGATGGTAAGCCGATAAAAACTTTATATGGTCATATTGGTGAGGTGCATGGAGTTGCTTTCAGCCCGAATGATGAAATGATTGCTTCAGTCAGTTGGGGTAATGCTGAGGATAGTAATAATATCAAGCTGTGGAAAAAAGATGGTACTTTATTCAAAAGCATAACCCCCGATGGCATCACCTCAGACGGAATATATCGCCAACAGAGTACGGTTGCTTTTAATCCCAATAGCGGAATGATTGCTACAGGAGGTTGGGATGGAAAAATGAGACTCTGGGATAAAGACGGTAATTTACGAGAAACTATAAAGGTATTAGAAGATAGCGGTGAGATTTACAGTATTGTTTTCAATCCTCAAGGAAACATGATTGCGACTGCTGATGACGACAAAACCGTTAAACTCTGGAGAACCGATAGTAAATTACCAAAGACAAAGACCTTCGTTGCTCATAACGCTGCGGTTAAAGGAGTTGCTTTTAGTCCCAACAGTAAGATTATTGCTTCTGTGAGCGATGACACAACGGTCAAACTGTGGAAAACCAACGACGGTATACTCTTAAATACCTTCTTAGGACATACTGCTGCTGTTAATGCAGTTGCTTTCAGCCCTGATTCTCAAAAAATTGCTACAGCTTCTGAAGATGGGACAGTCAAAATTTGGAACCCCAGCGGTACACCTCTAAAAGCTTTGAGGAGATATGATAGTTCAGTTTATGCAGTTGCTTTAAGTAGTGACGGTAAGATGATAGCCACAGGTGATAGGGACAAAAATGTAAAGCTGTGGAATAAAGATGGCACTTTGCGTAAAATATCAGGTAGCGAGAATACCGATAAAAAGCATTATGATTGGGTTTATGCAGTTGCAATCAGCCCCGATAACCAAATAATTGCTTCAGGAGGAGGGGAAGGTACCGTCAAACTTTGGAACCGAGACGGAATTTGGCTGAAAGACCTTAAAGAGGAAAATAATCACGAGGTAATTCGTGCAGTTTCCTTCAGCCCCGATGGTAAAATAATTGCTTCTGCTTCTGACGACAGAACTATAAAACTCTGGAGAACTAGCGACGGTAAGCTACTCAAAACACTGCGAGGACACGAGGCTAAGGTCAATGCAGTTGTTTTTAGCTCGAATGGTGAGAAAATTGCTTCTGCTTCTGACGACAGAACCATAAAACTCTGGAGAACCAGCGACGGTAATCAGCTAAGAACAATTGAAGGACATCAAAATACGGTCAATGCAGTTTCTTTCAGTCCTAGTGGTGAAATAATTGCTTCTGGTTCTGATGATAAAACCATAAAACTATGGAGAATCAGCGACGGTAAACCACTAAGAAAAATTAATGCACATAGCGATACGATTAATGCAGTAATTTTCAGCCCTGACGGTAAAATAATTGCTTCTGCTTCTGACGATGAAACCGTTAAACTCTGGGAAGCCAGCGACGGTAAACTGAAAGCAACGCTTGAAGCACATAATGCTAAAATTTGGGGACTCAGCTTCAGCCCCGACGGTCAAACCTTAGCTTCAGCTTCTGACGACAAGTCTGTAATTTTATGGAATTGGAAAGAAGCTAACGACTTAGATAAGTTACTCAAATATGCTTGTGATTGGGGACGCGAATATCTCAACACTAATCCCAGTCTGACTCCAAGTGACAGAAATTTGTGCGATAAAATTTAGTTAATCACGTCTAAGTAGGTCGGCTTTGAAAATTGTAGTTAAGACCAGGAAGTAGCAAGTAGTAAGTAGTAAGTAGTAAGTAGTAAGTAGTAAGTAGCAAGTAG
>CAKZYM010000543.1 GCA_937884685.1 uncultured Calothrix sp. | reverse complement strand
GTAGCGGTATATCGTCTCAATCCTGATTACAGTGGGGAGTTTGTCGCCGAGTCCATCAGCCCTGGCTGGCTTCCTTTAGTAGATAGACAGCATCAAATTCGACGTTTACAAGAAAGCGTAACTAGCTGCACCAGAATGCGGACTTTATTTCAAAGTAATGAGATAGGTACAAGTTCTATAGACCCTTATTTACAAACTTCCTTGCATAGCAAAGGTTCTGAAAATCAATCTTATGTTGTTTCTGATATATACGCTAAAGGATTCAACGATTGTTACCTTCAAGTATTAGAGCAATACCAATGTAAGGCTTATGCTATTGTCCCTATTTACAAAGGACAAAACCTTTGGGGAATGCTCGCTGCTTATCAAAATGATGGTCCCCGTGAATGGGAAGATGGAGAAGTTAAACTGCTCACACAAGTAGCAAACCAATTAAGCGTAGCGCTACAGCAAGTTGAATTCCTCCAACAGTTACAAACACTGTCCTCACAAGTCTCAGAAGCAGCAGCAAGAGAAAAGCAGGCTAGAGAATATTTACAATCAGGAGCTATGAAGCTGCTTGCAGCAGTTAGACCAGCTTTAAATGGTGACTTAACAGTACGCGCGCCAATTACTGAAGATGAACTAGGTACTATTGCCGATGCTTATAACAACACCTTACAAGCACTACGGAAAATCGTCCTGCAAGTACAAGCAGCTGCTCAACAGGTTGCCGAGACTTCCGGTAATAGCAACATATCTCTAAATGGATTGACAGATTTAGCGCAGCAACAGTCCAGAGAAATCAGCGGTGCTTTAACTGAGATTCAACAAATGGTTGATTCTACACAAGAAGTTGTAGCAAACGCGGAATCAGTACAAGTTGCAGTCCAAAAAGCCAACCAAACCGTAGATTCCGGTGATGCAGCCATGAACATGACTGTAGAAGCTATTCAAGGTATCCGCGAAACAGTTTCTCAAACCAGTAAAAAAATTAAGCGTTTGAGTGAATCTTCCCAGAAGATTTCTAAAGTAGTAAATTTGATTAGTAACTTTGCGACTCAAACCAACGTACTAGCTCTAAACGCAGCAATTGAAGCAACCCGTGCGGGAGAATACGGTAAAGGTTTCGCAGTAGTAGCCGATGAAGTGCGTTCTCTATCGCGTCAGTCAGCAGCAGCAACCATCGAAATCGAGAAACTGGTTCAAGAAATCCAAGAAGAAACCGGTGAAGTTGCCGTAGCAATGGAAACAGGTATTCAACAGGTAGTAGAAGGTACAAATCTGGTAAACGAAACCAGACAGAACCTTAACGACATCGTTGACGCAACAGCAGAAATTAGCGAACTACTCCAGAGAATTACCGATGCAACCCAAACCCAGATGCTGCAATCAGTATCAGCCACAGCATCCATGAAAGACGTAGCCCAAATTTCCCAAAAGACTTCCACAGAAGCCAACAGCATTGCTTCAGTATTCGAGCACTTATCTGAAATGGGACAGCAGTTGTTAGCAAGTGCGAGTAAGTTTAAAGTCAACTAACAATGAAAGTTAGGAGTTAGGAGTTATGAGTTAGGAGTTATTAGTTTGCTCGGGACTTATGCATAAGAAACTAATTAATAGTCAGAAATTAATTTTTTACTATTGCGTAAGTCCTTGATATCTTGATTTCTAGTTAAAAACTTCTAATTTCTAAAAGCTAAAATTCAAAAAGCAATAAATTGGGCTTTAACTATGGGAGGGTAGCTTTTGGCAACGAGTATTATACAAAATAAAAGTTTTAATTTTGCTTTAGAAATAATCCATCTTTACAGTCAACTTCAACAAAATAAGGAATATGTAATTTCTAATCAATTACTTAAATCCGGTACGAGTATTGGAGCCAATGTTGAAGAAGCTAGTGGAGGTCAAAGTCGAAAAGACTTCCTAGCAAAAATGTATATTGCTTACAAAGAAGCAAAGGAAACAAAATATTGGTTACGATTACTAAAACATTCTAATTTAGTCAAAATTGATGTAAATCAAGAACTTATATATATAGATGAAATTATTCGTATTTTAAGTTCAATAGTTAAAACAACCGAACAATCAATAAATAAATAGATAAATA
>CAKZYM010000542.1 GCA_937884685.1 uncultured Calothrix sp. | reverse complement strand
TTACCGCAAGCGTTTCGTTCTCCGATAACAGCAAATAAATATTTTATTTCTTTAAATCAAGTGCAATAAATAATGCTGCCAACAAATAATTTACACTAGTAAAGAGATCCGGAATCGAGAATAATTGATAAAAACTTCTAAGAGAACGCAAACCCAGAGTTTTTAAACCTGGGTTAGTTCGATGTAAAGCGAATTTATTCGCTGTCATCTTTTATCATCTCATGAATGTAATCTCTAATTTGGTTTTTCCAGTTAGGGATATTTTTTAGTTTTTCTTTAACCTGTGGAGTTAACCGAATTGCAATCTGTGCGGTCAGAGGGTTAGTTCTATCAGTTGTAAAGCCTTCTTTGTGCCCTTTAACAAAATGTCCTTTAGAATTTCTCATAAAATAGTTGACGATGCGATATCAAATGGTTACACTATTTATAACAGCTATTAAATAGGTCGGTCAATGGCTCACAGTAAAACACCATCATTCGTAACAGAGATTCCGTTAACAGTAGATAGTACGCAAGAGAAAGAACTATTAGCACGCTTTCAAGCAGCAAGACAATTGTATAACGCTTGCTTAAACGAAGCGTTAGTACGGATTAATTTAGTCAGAAGCTCTGAGTTGTATCAGCAAGCAAAAAAATTAAGAGGAGGTAGTAAAAAAGAAAGGCAAGATTTATTTAATCAAGCAAGAGAACTCTATAGATTCAACGATTATGCATTAAAAACTTTTGCAACTCAAACCGCTAACCATAGCAAGTGGATAACCAGCAAGTTAGGCGCTCATGAAAAACAAACAATAGGTACAAGGGCTTTTAAGGCTGTAGAAAAAATTTTGTTTGGTCAAGTGAAAAAAGTTAGATTTAAGGTAACAACTCGCTTTAAATCACTAGAAGGACAGTCAAATGCTACTGGTATAAGATTTATTAATAACAAGGTTTTATGGAAAAAATTAATCTTAAATCCTATTATTGATTGGAATAATCCAGTATTGGTTCACGGATTAAACTCACCTGTTAAATATTGCCGTATTATATGGCGTAATTTAAATGGTAAACGTCGCTGGTTTGTTCAATTAATTAACGAAGAATTGCCGTATCAAAAACCGACTAACTACGTAACACAAGGGATAGTTGGGCTAGATGTCAACATCTCTAATGTTGCGTTTGTTGCTGATAATAAAGCTGGACTTTTGCCTTTTGCGGAGAAAGTACCAACGTTTGAACGCGAAATAAAAGCGTTGCAGCGTAAAATGCAGCGTTCCCAAAGAATGCACAATCCTGATAATTTTGAAGCTGACTTTGATAAAAAAGTTGGTAACAGAATTGTTCGTAAAAAAGGCAAAGTTAAAAAAGGTAAAAAGCAATGGATAAAAACCCGCAACTATCGCCGGATAGCAGCTAAAAAAGCAGAATTAGAGCGTCGTAAAGCTGCTTACGCAAAGTCTCAAAACCGCAAGTTAGTTAATGAGATATTACGTCACGGCAATCAAATTAAAACTGAAAAAGTAAGTATTAAAGGCTGGCAGAAACGCTATGGTAAGGCTATCTCTGCTAAGTCTCCAGGATATTTCCAATCAGAACTTAAACGCAAAGCTGAAAACGCTGGCGGATATTTTCTAACATTTTCTACTCAAAAAACCGCGTTATCACAAACTCATTTAGATGGGACTCGCATCAAGAAAAGTCTATCTCAACGGGTACATAAAGATGTAACCGGGTTTGTGATGCACCGCGATCTGTTCTCCGCATTTTTGAGTAGATGCGTTTATAACGATAAGTTGTCACTTTGGGATGCTCAATGCGAGTATCCAGGGACGGAGCCGTTCTTGTTAGACGGGTGGCAGCAATATAAATCTGCGAATCAAGTAGCCGAGCGTGTTCGCGAAGCGTGCCCGCAGGGTATAAGTAGGAATAGTTATAGTTCCTCTGAGCAGATGTCTAACGAAGCGCTAACCTCTGACCAGATAGTCATTAAGGACGACAAGTTAGAAGGTAACGCCTGAATCTCAGTGTCTTTAGACCTGAGAGTGGCTCAAAGGAAACAATTCTAGAAAATAATTCTTAATATTACTAATGTCAGAAGCATGTCTTTTAGTATCCCACGGAAGCAGAGACCCACGTCCAGAAGTTGCTATGGAAAAGTTAGCAACAAATTTGGGTAAAAAATTAGAAAATCAAAATAACTTGAATAATCATGTTATCGGTGGATTGTTGTCTCCAACGAAATGCGATTATCTGGTAGGGTGCGGTTATCTAGAATTACATGCTCAATCCTTAAACCAGCAAATTATTGAATTTAGTCGGAAAGCAATTGCGAATGGGAATCGTAGTTTAAAGATATTACCTTTATTTTTATTGGCAGGAATTCACGTTACTGAAGATATTCCCCGAGAGGTAGAGTTAGCAAAACAGACTTTGGGTGAAGATATTTCAATTGAGTTGCAACCATATTTAGGTTCTTGTTTCGGTTTGCAAAGATTGCTGAAAAAAAAGATTAGCGATACCTCTTTAGATGGGAAGATAGTTATAGCTCATGGTAGCCGTCGCGTAGAAGCGAATACCAATATCGAAGCAATGGCAATTTCTTTAAATGCAGTTGCTGCTTATTGGGCTATTTCTCCAAATTTGAAAGATATTGTGACTCAGTTAGTTGCTGATGGAAAGAAAAAAATCGGAATTCTACCTTACTTCTTGTTCTCAGGTGGTATCACTGATGCCATCGCCCAATCTATACAAGATTTAAAATTACTGTTTCCGATGGTAAGTTTCCAGTTATACGAACCTTTGGAAGCAAATGGGGAATTAATCGATTTAATTTGGGATTTAATGCGCTGATGAATCTGGAAAAAATCAAGAATGTTGCTGTAGTAGGTAAAGTGTATTTGGTAGGTGCTGGGCCTGGAGACCCAGGTTTGATGACTCTTAAAGGTAAGGTACTTTTAGAAACCGCCGATGTAGTTATATATGATGCTTTGGTAAGCGAAGGGATTCTAGCAATGATTAATCCCTATGCAGAAAAAATTAACGCTGGTAAGCGACGGGGTAGACATTCTTTACCACAAAATCAAACCACAGAATTATTGATTAAAAAAGCCCAAGATAATGCCATCGTAGTGCGTTTGAAAGGAGGAGACCCCTTTGTGTTCGGTCGCGGTGGTGAAGAAATGGAAGATTTATTAAAAGCTGCAATACCAGTAGAAATAGTACCGGGAATCACATCAGGAATTGCTGCTGCTGCCTATGCTGGGATTCCCTTAACCCATCGGCTGTATAGTTCGTCAGTAACTTTTGTCACGGGACACGAATCGGTTGGTAAATATCGTCCCAAAGTTGATTGGTCAAGCGTTGCTAAAGGTTCGGAAACAATTGTGATTTACATGGGAATCCACAATTTACCTAATATTATTCAAGAATTACTAAAGGCAGGTTTGAGTATAGATACACCAATAGGTTTAATTCGCTGGGGAACTCGTCCCGAACAGCAAGAATTGATTGGTAAATTAGGAACAATTATCGAAAAAATTGAAAAAACCGGCTTTGAAGCACCAGCAATCGTGGTAATTGGTGCGGTGGTGAATTTGCATTCGGTATTAGGGAGTAGTAGGTAGTAAGTAGCGAGTAGTAAGTAGCAAGTAGCAAGTAGCAAGTAGTAAGTAGCGAGTAGTAAGTAGTAAGTAATTAGGAGTTAATAATTATCAATTACCCATTACCCATTACCCATTACCCATTACCAATCCCCAACTTGTTGTAATCCACAACAGTTGAATATTTTTCGATTAAGCCTAAAATGAAACGACTGCGAATTACCAGGTGGCTATACGAGGAGTTGTATCGACGATGAAGTTTTTATTTAAGCAGGATTCACCCCCGCAAACCTCTGATGAGTCGAAGTCAGTCGATGCTCAATCTTCTGGGTTGGGGACTTTTGGTGGGGTTTATACGCCTTCAATATTGACTATTTTGGGCGTAATTATGTACCTGCGATTTGGCTGGGTTGTGGGAAATGTCGGGTTGGTGGGTTCTCTTATCATTGTCACCCTTGCGACTTCAATTACTTTCCTAACTTCTTTATCGGTTTGTGCATGTGCTACAGATAAAGTTGTGCTGGTGGGTGGTGCTTACTACATGATTAGCAGCTGTTTGGGGATTGAAGTCGGTGGTGCTGTGGGAATTTCTCTTTACTTTGCTCAAGCACTTTCGATTGCTCTCTATACAATTGGTTTTGCTGAAAGTGTGGTGCAAAGCTTTGGCAATCTTAATCAAACTTATATTGCTCTGGCTACGACTATTTTGGTGGCAATTTTGGCGGTAACTTCTGCTGAAGTTGCAGTAAAAGCCCAATATGTAATCATGGGAGCAATTGTTTTATCGCTCTTATCTTTAGCTTTTGGGGGTGCAATACCAGATGTTACCCCACAGGGATGGAGTATACCTGAAAATGGCGAATCGTTTTGGGGAGTATTCGCGGTGTTTTTCCCTGCGGTTACGGGTATTATGTCCGGGGTGAGCATGTCGGGAGATTTGAGCAATCCCAGTCGTTCAATTCCCAAGGGTACTTTGGCAGCAGTAGGAACGGGATACTTGGTTTACATGATATTACCGTTAGTGGTTTCCATGCGTGCCGATACTGCAACTTTGGTGGAAGTACCTTTAGCAATGCAGATGATGTCTTTCTGGGGACCGGCAATATTATTAGGAGTATGGGGAGCAACTTTGTCAAGCGCCTTGGGTAGTATTCTCGCTGCACCTCGGGTATTACAAGCTTTAGCAAGAGATGGAATTCTACCGCGCTGGTTGTCTTTTTTGGGTAGAGGTAGCGGTGAAAATGACGAACCTCGAATCGGTACTTGGGTGACTTTGGGTGTTGCAATTGCGGCGGTATGTATTGGCGATTTAAACTTAATTGCGCCGGTGCTGACAATGTTTTTCCTTACCACCTATTTAGTATTAAATGTTTCGGCAAGTATCGAAGGAGTGCTGCAAAGTCCTTCATTTAGACCTA
>CAKZYM010000541.1 GCA_937884685.1 uncultured Calothrix sp. | reverse complement strand
TTCTACTCGCAATTTTTTATTTTTCCGCTGAGATTAAAATCTCACAGCACATCCCAAATAATCTATTTTCATATGCACAACTGGACGAGTCATTTTTTCAGGATAAATAACTGGCTGACAGTCAGTTATTTGCAATGATTCTTCGACTGCTGCTAAATCTATACCAAAGTGCTGTTGAAATAATTTTTGAGTTTCTCTAAAAGCTGAATATAGATTATTTTTATCTACTTTCCCTCGTTTACCAAAATAAGGAAAATGATGGATAAATCGACCAAATAACATTTGACAGTCTTCTGCATATTTCATTGTATCGAGAATATGATGATGCCAAACTCTATCAATTTCCTGAGTAGGAACTAATTTACGGTCGGGGTAAAAATTAATTAGGCACAAAAACATTGAATAATGATTTAGAGCTTGCTTTGTCTGCTCAAAAGACCATTTTTCTTCTGAAGCATGCATTAACTCATAAGCAATAGCTCTTAAATCTAGCTGGTTAAGTTTGTTGATAAACAATTGATTATTCTGAGATAAACCTGTTTGAGTTGATAACATAATTGCCATTATTACAGATTAATAAAGTTGTTAGAAACGCAATTCCATCAACAAAGCAGGTAGACGCACTCAAACCATAATCGCGATACGGAATTTTAATTTCTAGAAACCCTGTTACTGACTACCATCATCTGTTTGTTTTGTTTCTATGGTTAAATACCAATCAGAATCTGCTATTTCCGATTCCATTATCAAAACTGTCACATATATCATTTTACAATATTGTAATTTTTACTGTTGACAAAATTGGCACTAATAGTATTTCACTTTACCAAGTGCGATTATTTTATTGAATTTGTATAATAAATGCATATATTTTGCTGAATAAAAACTCTTTGACAGGCATTAGGTACAGTCAAGTTAAGAAAAATACTAATTTCAGCTTTGGTTCCACTTCTAAAAGTGCTACATCAAAAACTTTCAAAATTCGAGTATCAATCAAGTTTTTAAGTGATATTATTGCGGTACATTAAGCATAAATGTTGCGTATACGGCAGTATAAAAGATGTATGGGCTTATCTAAGATTGCACTGCTATTATTCAAAACAACTTCACAAGGTCAAAAATATCCCCCTATAGCTTCGGAATCTGCTTTCACGACCGAACACTTGAAGAAGGATGGGGAAAATAAGTCATATAACCTTTTATTTTGGATAATCGCTCTTGAAATTACTGAATCGAATTTACAGATAGTTTTGCACGATTTGATTAATCTAGATAATCCTAATAGTGAAGAGAAAAATCAATCGGCTGAAATAATACCTACGTACTATACAGAAAAAATATCGGTTGAGAAGAAAGATAAAAATATAGATAGCACCTTACTAAAAATTATTGCTCTATATAGTTATCAAGAATTAATCAAAAACCAAAATATAGGTAAGCTGGATAAGCTAGAAAAGAAACAGCCAATTTATCATAATTTACCAGCTCGCGATTGCAGTGCTTTTATTGGCAGAGACGCAGAAATAAAACAATTGCTGCAATTACTTCCTTTTGAAAAACAGACTCCCCGTATAAGTATTGAAGGTTTGGGGGGTGTGGGAAAGACTACTTTAGTGTTAGATATTGCTTATCGTTATTTACAAGCAAATAAAGATTCAAATTCTCCTTTTGAAGCTATAGTCTTTACTTCAGCTAAAACTCAACACTTTACAAGTAAAGGTATTCTAACTCGACTATGGCGGGAGCGGACTTTACAAGATATTTTACGAGCCATAGCACGAACTATCAAATGTCCGGATACTGCAACTACCAACTTTAGAGATACCTACGAACAAGTTTATAGTCGTTTGGCAGATATGCCGACTTTACTAATAATAGATAATTTAGATGCTTTAGAAGAAGAGCAAGAAGTTCTCAGTTTTTTATACGAATTACCGACCACTGTCAAAGTTATCATAACCAGTCGAGAAACAACTCCCTTTACTCGAATTTGTTTAAAACCTTTAACACTGACTGAAGGATTAACGTTAATTCAAAGTCAAGCGGTAGAAAAAAATGTAGAATTAACTTTGGATAAATCCCGACAGCTTTATCAAACTACTGGGGGAATACCCGCAGCTATCGTTTATGCTGTGAGTCAGCTAGCATTTGGATATCGATTTGTCGATGTTTCTCCTTTGATTATGCGCCATCAAGGCGACTTTTCCCGCTTTTACTTTGATAATTCAATGCAATCCTTGAAAGGACATTCGTCTTACTTGATTTTGATGGCTTTAGCGCTTTTTCCCAAGCCTGCGCTATTTGAATCAATTTGTAAAGTTGCAGGAGTAGAAGATAATAGTACAGCAGTAGATGCTTTTGGGAGATTGCAGCAACTTTCTTTGATTAGTTGTCAACAAGAACGTTATCATATATTACCTTTAACACGCGAATTTGCTCTCTCGGAATTACTCGCTAACCCCGAATTTGAATCAGCAGCACGCAATCGCTGGGTAAATTTTTATCTTGAATTTACTCAAAAATATGGTGGTAAATACGAGAAAGAATGGAATGATTATCACGAATTAGAAGCAGAATGGGATAACATTTGTGAGGTCATGGAATGGTGTATTGCCGAAGATAAATACAGTATTGTGTGTAGTTTGTGGAAGTACATCAATTGTTATACCTATTCGCAAGGATATCGTCAAAACCGCTTGAATTACTGGGATACTCCTCTACATTGGTTGTCATGGTTGATTGAAGCAGCCCAAAAACGGGAAGATTCATCTAATACTGCACGAATGATGAGCGATTATGCTTGGAAACTAATATTAATTGGACAACCTCAACATTTAAAACAAGCAGATAATTTACTTTCCCAAGCTTGGAAGCTACGTCACTATTTAACAGCTAACGAGCAAGCAGATTTAGGAATTCGGATTGTGGTTTGGTACATTCAGCTGGAACAATTTGGATTTGCAAGATTCTGGATTAAGCAAGTTCAAACTATTTTGGATGATTCGTTTATTGAAGAATCCGCTTCAATTCACCTTTCTCTACAAGTTCTCTACTATAAAGGAGAAATTTATTATAAAGACGGCGATTATCAAAGGAGTCAACTATTATTTCAAGAAATTGTCCAGCAATCTCGTAAAATTGGCTGGGAAAGAATGATATTTCTCGCTAAAGACTTTTTAGCAGATATTTCTATCAAGCAAGGAAAGATAGAACAAGCGCAGAAATTTTTAATGGAAGGAATGCAAACAGCTCATGAAAATAAAGATGATTGCAGTAGAGCTTATGTAATGCGTTCTTTAGCGAGATTAGAACTTCGTCAAGGTAATTTCAATGTAGCTCAAACTTGGGCAAATCAAGCCAAAGCTGGTTTTGATAATTTAGGTATGGTTTCCGAAGCACAGGAAACTCAAGCTTTATTATATGGGGAATAGGGAATGGGGAATGGGGAATTGGTAATTAGAATATTTTAAAACTTTTCTTTCTTAGCCCATTAAAGATTTGAAATTTTGAAACAAGCTAGAATTAGTTCAATCCGTTGCAAGAAGATTTAGCACCTTTAACCTTTGACCTTTGACCTTTGACCTTTCATTCTCTTCTCGAATTTTGGGAATACTTGATATATCTCAAGATTTCTGAGAATTATGATAACTACAGATAAACAACAAAAATCCCCTACCTATCGTTTAACAATCCGCTATGTTTCTTCTTTAGCTGTAATAGCTTGTTTATCAATTACGGGACAAGTTGTAATTCAGCGTTTGTTATCTCAGCAGCGAATAGATGTTGAAGTCGTTAGTAATGTCCAACGTCAGCAGCTACTCAGTCAAAGATTGACTAAGTTAGCTTTAGCTCTTAAGGTTACGCAGTATCAACAAGATAGTACAAATAGTCAAAGTATTGTCAAAGATTTTGAAGAAACTATAGCTGAGTGGGA
>CAKZYM010000540.1 GCA_937884685.1 uncultured Calothrix sp. | reverse complement strand
TTTTAAATAAACTCGGTTAATATTAATTGACATAATCGATAAATTTAAAAATAAAACTTTAAAATAAAAATTTAAAATAAAAACTTTAAAATATTCTATATTCGCAGTCGTAAGCGCTGCATCTAACCGTTTTTCTGTTTTGCACTAGCAATAACCCCGCGTTATTATTCGGAGGGGCTAGAACATAACTACGAAACTTAACATCTCTTGTATTACGATTGTAGTACAAATAATTATAATGTCAATTTTTAAAAATGAAAAAATCAAAAATTGACAAAAATATATTAAAATTTTCTATAGGAAATACCTCTATGTCTAGCCTATAAGGGAATTTGAGGAAGTTCTTAAAGATTGGCAAACGCTCAAATCTTCCTTCCACTTTACCCTCTACACTCTACTCGCTAAATCCTACCTATTATCAAGGAATTACACAGATGGCAGTTCGTGAAGATACAATTTGGGAACGTTTTTTATCTCCCGTGGCTGGTCTGTTGATTAACGAAGAAGAACTCAAACGCTATTCTCAAAGCGTGGACTGGGAAGCAGAAAGCAGTCGCTTCCGAAGGGATGATGTTGTAATTCCAGAGTACTACAGTTCGCAAAATTTTCACGGAGTGAAGCAAGGATATTTGAACCCTAGTGCTGCGGTGACTTACGATGCGGTTACTCAGTATCTTTTACCACCTAATGAAACTTGGATTCGTCAAGCTTTAATTAAAGGAGTAAAGGTAAAACCCCGACGCATTCTTGATTTGGGTTGCGGTACGGGTTCGACAACCATTATCTTAAAGCAAGCTTTTCCGGATGCAGAAGTAATTGGATTGGATTTGTCTCCTTATATGTTGCTCCGAAGTTTCCACAAGTCTCAGAGTGCTGGTTTAAACATCGAGTGGCAGCAGAGAAATGCTGAGAATACAACTTTTGCTGATGCTTCGTTTGATTTGGTTACAGCTTCTTTGTTGTTTCATGAAACACCGAGTACAGTTGCACAAAATATTTTATATGAGTGTTCTCGGTTGTTGGTTCCTGGGGGACAAGTTTTAATCTTGGATGGTAATCAGAAGACTTTACGTCAATTGGAATGGTTGAACAATCTTTTCGAGGAACCTTATATCCACGAATATGCTGCTGATAGTACGGATGCAAAAATGGGTGCTGCGGGATTTGCGATGGTACGAACTCAAGATGTATGGTTTACTAGTCAGTTGACTAGCGGTATCAAGCCGATGACTGTGGAAGATACGACTACTCAAAGTAATATTAGGCAGTATATCCCTACTTCTAATAGTACATTAGATGATAGTTTCGGTTTTCCGTCCCCAGCGTAGCAAATAGCATGATAAAGGCAGTTATATTTGATTT
The DNA here is from genome assembly GCA_937884685.1 of uncultured Calothrix sp. Classification (GTDB taxonomy): domain Bacteria; phylum Cyanobacteriota; class Cyanobacteriia; order Cyanobacteriales; family Nostocaceae; genus Rivularia. Next base: position 2,506 of record CAKZYM010000540.1, on the reverse strand, counting down.
TAATGGCGTTATTATTAATGATGAGCCAATCCATCAGCAATTGATAGAAGAAATTTTGCTCGAAGAAAATCTGGTACTCAAACCAGGTGAATATCAGCAAATATGTTTAGGACGTAGCGACAGAGCTTGTTTGCGAGATTTATTAGCCAGTCGCGGAAGAGTTGCTGATGAAGATTATTTAACTAAATTACAGCAAAAAAAAGCTCGAAGCTACGTTGAGCAAATAGAGAATTTAGAAGAATTGCCTTTATACTCTGGCTTAAATGATTTTATATTCAAAATACGCTCAAGCAATTTAAAATTAGCAATAGCTAGCGGTGCTATTCGTAAAGAAATTGATTTAGTTCTCGAACGAGCAAAGTTAGCTGAATATTTTAAAATTGTAGTTGCAGCGGATGATATCACGACCAGTAAACCAAAACCCGACGGTTACTTACTTACTGTCGAACGTCTGAATCAAGAATCTCCAGAATTAAATCTGCAACCAAGCGAATGTTTAGCTATTGAAGATACACTAGCAGGTATTCAAGCAGCAAAAGCAGCAGGAATGAAAGTCGTAGGAGTTGCGAATACCTACCCATTTCACATGTTACAACGTCAATCGAATTGGACTGTAGATTATTTAAATGAATTAGAATTAGACCGAATACAGGAATTTTATTCTTCAACTTCAGATGAATCGGATGATGATTTGAAGTAGGGAATGGGAAATAGGGAATAGGGAATGGGGATACAAGTAGACAGGGAAAGAGGGAAATTAATAACTCCTAACTCCTAACTCCTAACTCCTAACCTTTAACCTTTTTTATTTACTATCAAGATTTCACCTTTACTATTGATTTCTACAGAACTATTAGGAAAGTCACTCTTATTTAAAGAGCGCAAAAGTCCCACAGTTCGGAAACTCTGGTCAATATAAGGAATTGCTTGCTTATTCAAACGAACGGGGATAATCTTACCTGAGAGAAAATCTCCTTTACTGTTCAATTTGATATCCAAAATCATCGAATAACCTTTAAAGGATGTTGTTGAGAAGACTTTATATCCAAGAAAATTACCTAAAGAATAAGCGATGAGTTTTCCTTGATAAACTTCTATTGCTCTAGGAACGTGAGGTCCATGTCCGAGTACTAAATCTGCTCCAGCATCAATCATTGTTCTAGCAAATTGGACGGAATTACCTCTGTTTTCTCCATAGAAATATTCTGTCTGATTGCTCACGTTGAGAGCATTGTTACCCTCTGCTCCAACATGCATCGATATAACGACAATTTTAGCTTTCTTACGAGCTTTTTCTACCAATGCTTTCGCTTTATCTATGTTCTGCACTGTATTACAGTACTCGTAAAAACAAAACCCAATTACAGCGACAGGAATATTTTCTACATTTAAATAGAGGATTTGATTCTTTTTACCTACTGGTTTCACCCCAGCAACAGCAATATTATTCATAGTCTCTTGGAATCCGATTTTACCGAAGTCCATTGCATGGTTATTAGCCACGCTCAACACATCAAATCCAACTTCAGCAAAAAGCTTGGCATATTTAGGAGGAGAACGAAAAGCAAAAACTTGTCCCCGACTGACATCTTTTATACTGTAGGGATGATTCGTTATCGTACTCTCAAAATTACCAAATAGAATATCGCTTCCTTTGAGCTTTTCTCGAACTGAAGAAGAAAAAAGTTGATTTGGATTATCCGGAAGACTGTAATTAGGAAAATTAGTACCGGGAACCATATCTCCAACAGCTTTTACCCTGATTGAATCTGGTAGCTTTTCAGTCAAAGTTGAGAGTGGAATTTGTTTAGAAGGTATATTGTGTTTACGAAAAGACCTGAATAAAGATTGCGACCAAACAGTAGCAAAAACGACTAAGCCGACACCGAAGCCCAGTAGTAATCTATATTTCATCAGAATTTCTCCGATTAAGGGTTTATTTCAGCTTTATCGGACTTTGGAAAGTTATTTAGAATGAATTGAAAATTTAGAAATAAAATAAAAATTAGAAACTTATGTGGTGATTTTCAGTTAGATAAAACTTCACCCCTTTCCCTTTTCCCAAAATAGTGGAGAAGGGAAAATTTTAGTATTCAGCATTAATTTCCCCTACTTATGTATAGGAGAAAAATATTCATTAATGGAGCGAAAAAATATATTTAATTATTGTAAATTTAACTCAAAAATGGCCCTAATTCATTTCCCATCTAATTAATCTAGCTGATGGGATTACTATAGATATAAATACCGAAGTTAGAATTTGAATTTTCATCTTCTTAATACACTTAGATGCGAGCAAAAAAGCGAGCATCCCGATTTTGAACAAGTATTTTACCCAACACCCTGTAAGGGTGTGGCTATATAAACAAAGCCCCTCCAGGTATCTCCTTTCAGGAGACGCTAACGCTAACGCGCTTGGCTCCGGAAACCGACACCCCTTTCCTTGTCTCACCACCTGCGTGGGCTATTAAGATGCTTAGCCCACGCAGGTGGGCTTTGTACTATT
>CAKZYM010000539.1 GCA_937884685.1 uncultured Calothrix sp. | reverse complement strand
TAGTTGGTTGAAGTTAATGGGAAATCCTTCCAAAATCAATTCAGTTGCACCGCAGATTTTGTAAAATTCAGTTGTAAAACTTGATATATTCGAGTTGATTTTAAGACCTAGAAACCTCACTTCCATACCCTTTTCTTGTTAAGGAGAGGAGTGTACACACATATCGTCATATCCCTCTAAGTCCCCCACTCAATTGGGGGACTTTAATTCAGATTCCCCCTTTTTTAAGGGGGGTTAGGGGGGATAAAAACACTGTGAAAGCAAATTCTAATACTTCTGTGTAAACGGTATTCTTGTTAAGTAGGGGGGTGTATATAAAAAACCCGGTTTTTTGAGGAAACCGGGTTTTTAATTTTTAATCAAGGATTAATTAATGATGATTAAACTTATTGATTATGAGAAGTGTAATAAACTACTTTTCCTTCATTTGGAACGAAATGACATTTTTTGTAGGAGTTCCAAAGAGAAATGTAAATTGGCTCTTCAGTTTTGTGATAATACTCACCCAATAATGGCTTAATAGCTTCAGTTGCTTTCTTCAAATTGTAGTGAGGAATATTCAAGAAGATATGGTGAGCAACATGAGTACCGATATCGTGGTGGATATGACTGATGAAACCATAATCGCGGTCAACGCTAGAGAGCGCACCTTTTAAGAAAGTCCATTCTCCATCACGGTACCAAGGAATGTCGGGTTCGGTGTGATGTAAAAATGTGACTAAATCCAGCCAAATTACAAATACAATGTATGGCCCAGCATAATACTTGAGAAACCACATGAAACCCCATTCATAGGTTCCCAAAGCAAGCAAACCAACCATTGCACTCCAAAGTACAGTACTGGTGATTACATCCCATTTTTCCGAGGGTTTAAATAAGGGACTGTTAGGTGAAAAGTGCGAACCTGTTTTACCAGGAGAACGCTGGAATAAATACACTGGATAAGCTAGTAAAAACAGATAATGTCTGCCGATTCTTTGTAAAAAAGGCATTTCATCATATTCTGCTTCCGATACTGGATACCAGCTTTCATCATTCTCGATACTACCAGTATTTTTATGGTGGGTTCGATGACTAATCCTCCATCCATGATAGGGAACAAGTATCGGTGTATGAGATAAATGTCCTATCAAATCATTTAACCATTTTTGTTTTGAAAATGATTGATGTCCGCAGTCATGTCCAACTACAAATAAAGCCCAGAACATCGTTCCCTGCATTACCCAGAATATCGGAAAGAATAACCATGAATCGAGGCTGTAAGCTAAAGCATAAAGTCCAGCAATAATTGATATGTCACGAAAGAAGAAAAGCAGAGATTTCCATACTTGAGGCTGAAAACATTCTGCTGGAATTGCTGCTTTAACTTCTCCGAGGGTAAAGGGAAGTTTAGTTATTTCTGATGATGATGAATTAGATGATGGGATATCAGTATTATCTGTACGAACTGTAGAAGATGTCACGAGGCTAAGTTACCGGATATAAAGTGAATTTTTGACTTATGTAAAAGACTAAGTTTTAAAATTACGCATTACAAAAAATTAGTCATGCGTTAAAAATAGCCTTTTACTTTTGATTCCAGGACTAGATGTTTGGTTATTTTTAACCCCCGAATATATGGGGGGTTAAAGATTTTAGTTCAGAATTTCAGTCAGAATTTGAGAGAAATCAGAACTTATGATTATTTTGCGTAGTAATCCTTGAATGAGATATATTCATTCTCTGGAGTATATAAGTGACATCTGTCGGTAATATACTTCATCAAAGATACAGAGAAAGTACATTCTGGATAGAGGTAACTTCCCCATTTTTCTTGCAAGCTTTTATAAGCCATACGCAAGTTATAGGAAGGAATTGCTGTTGAAACGTGATGTGGTACGTGTACGTTGATATCGTGACACAGGAATTCGACCCATTTAGGGTAATTACAGTGAACTGTACCGGATAGCTGTGCTGTTACTGCATTCCATTCCGAAGCTGGTACAAAAGCGATATCGGGAGCAGTATGGTGAACATAAGTAAAGGTACTCATCCAGAAATGGTAAACCATCCAAGGAATAAACCAGAACTTAATGAATCCCCAAACACCAGTTGTTGCAATTAAAGTAGGAAAACATATAGCTGCAAACAAAGCTACTACAGCCACAGAAAGCTTAACATCTGCTCGGTCTTGTTCGCGATATAGCTTGGGATTAAAATGGTGCAATCCCCAATGTACGATTGAGCCTATCCACCACAATCGGTTATACAAAAATCTTTTAAAAGCCCATTTACCTAATATGCCACTATTTTCATAAACATCGGTTCCTACGGGCTGCCAAGCGTTATCTACAAAACGTTTATTTGTATGAGCGTGGTGATAATTATGTTTAATCCGCCAACCGTGGAAAGGGTAAATTAGCGGCATCATGAATATATGTCCCACTAAATCATTCACCCAACGATTTTTAGCAAATGAACGATGGGCACAATCATGTCCGATGACAAAAAATCCCGTAGCAGCAGTACCCGTATATATCCATGCAAAAGGCAGAAGATACCAAGGTGCGATCGCCAAAAAAAAGTAGCCTAAAATAACGGCTAAAACGTTGCTGATTACACTAAACCAAGCTTTTCCTTTATCTTGAGCAAAACACTCTTTAGGGAGGCTTTTAATTACGTCTGTCAGCTTTACTTCGGAGTCAGCCAGTTGGGAAGGCTGCGAATTATTATCTGTGTTTACGGCCGATGTTGTCATGAATGAATTTTATAAATAAAAAAATCCGCATACAAGCAACTAGCATAGTCGCTTTTTGCGAACTTTCGTAACGTTCGCGTCTCGAATTATATCAATTTATTAACCGCATTTATTGAGCAATAAAGGGATTTTCTTAGGATTTATTCTCAAAAAAAGCTATACCCCCGCTGATTCCTTAAGTAAAAAATTTTCAAGCGGGGGTAAATAAAAATAAACTTAGTTATGGTTAAAACTGTTCAAAACCAAGGAAAAGGAGAAGATAAGCCATGATTTACATTTCCCCAGAACCTTATAAAGTAAATAGTTTTAACTCAACATTTTAGATTCCCGGTTAGCAGGTGCTAGTTTGATGTTTGTAGCCAAACCTAAGAACTGTAATAGTTGAATAGTCATCCAGGTAAGGTCAATTTCCCACCATTGCAATCCGTGACGGGCTGAATATTGGAAAGCATGGTGATTATTGTGCCAACCTTCACCGTAGGTCAATAAAGCAACCCACCAACAATTTGTAGAATGGTCTTTTGAATCGTAGGTTTTATAACCAAATTTATGAGTTGCACTATTGACAAACCAGGTGCAGTGCCATACAAAAATAAGACGGACAAAAACACCCCAAACCACAAAAGACCAACCACCTATCGCTAATAGCAACAAACCCAAAGCGATTTGGATTAATAGCATATTCTTTTCTAAGAACATGTAGAAGGGGTCGTCTTTGATGTCCTTGGTAAAGCGGGGAACGTCATCAAAACGTGGAGAATGATAAAACATCCAACCGATATGACTCCAGAAAAAACCTTTATTGGAATCATGGGGGTCTAATTCTTGGTCAGAATGTAAATGGTGTATGCGATGCATTCCAACCCATGCAATTGGACCTCCTTGACAAGCAAGAGTACCGCAAAATGCTAAGAAATATTCAAGCCACTTAGGAGTTTGAAAACTGCGATGAGTAAT
>CAKZYM010000538.1 GCA_937884685.1 uncultured Calothrix sp. | reverse complement strand
TATTTTTATTTATCCATAAATTATTTACCAAACTCTTTGATTTAATAACAGTCAGGCATTTTGCCTGACTAATAATAGATTCTAAACTTTAAACTTCTCAGTAATCCGCTTCATTGCTTCTTCTACATTTTTTCTACTATTAAAAGCTGAAATTCGGAAGTAACCTTCACCTGCTGCACCAAATCCGGAACCAGGTGTACCTACTACATTGCAAGTATTGACTAATTTATCGAAGAAATCCCAACTGCTCAATCCATTAGGTGTTTTTACCCATACGTAAGGTGCATTAACTCCTCCGTAAACTTTTAATCCAGCAGCGGTGAGTTTTTCACGAATGATTTTGGCGTTTTCTAAGTAAAAACTAACTAGCTGTTTTATTTGTTCTTTTCCTTCTTTGGAATAAACTGCTTCTGCACCGCGCTGGACTATGTAAGATACGCCGTTGAATTTGGTAGACTGACGACGATTCCATAGCTTCCATAGTTCGACATCGGAGCCGTCAGAGGCTTTTGCTGTCAGGGTTTTTGGTACTACTGTCCAAGCGCAACGAGTCCCTGTGAAGCCAGCATTTTTGGAGAAGGAACGGAATTCAATCGCGCAATCTCTTGCACCTTCGATTTCGTAAATGGAGTGGGGAAGCTCTGAATCGGTGATATAAGCTTCGTAGGCTGAGTCGAAGAAGATGATTGAGTTGTTGGCTTTTGCGTAATCTACCCAAGCTTTTAAATCTTCTTTACTAGCTGTTGCTCCTGTGGGATTGTTCGGGAAGCAAAGATAGATTAAGTCAACTTTCTGTGAAGGGATTTGAGCGGTAAAATTATTTTCAGCGGTGACTGGTAAATATACTAATCCTTCATATTCGCCAGTTTTCTTTGCATCCCCTGTATTCCCAGCCATGACGTTAGTGTCAACATAAACGGGATAAACCGGGTCGGTAACCGCAATGATATTATTTTTACCAAATATTTCGAGAATATTACCAGTATCGCATTTAGAACCATCAGAAATAAAGATTTCCGAAGCGTCAATTTCGCATCCCCGTTCCTGGAAGTCGTGATGAGCAATCTTTTCCCGCAGCCAAGCATAGCCTTGCTCGGGGCCGTAACCTTTGAAGCTTTCTCGGTCTCCCATCTCTTTGGTAGCTTCTATCATCGCAGTTCGACAAGCTTCTGGCAATGGCTCGGTTACGTCACCAATCCCTAACTTAATGATTTTTGCATCGGGGTTAGCTTCAGCGAAAGCATTTACTCGTCGAGCAATTTCAGGGAATAAGTAACCAGCTTTCAGCTTTAAATAATTGTCGTTAATAGTTGCCATAGTGGTTTGATGAACGCATAGTTTCTCAGCTTACTCCAAAGTGGAGGTGATGGGGAGAGTGCGTAGGGGGAGTAAGTGCTGACGCATATTAATTTTACAGGGTCAGATAAGCAGGGGTAAGAGACCGAGCAGTAAGAATAAATATGTGTTGACGATACAGCCATAAGGTTTTTTTGGGTAAACAATTGAAAACCTGTAACTGTGATTCATCCAAAAGATATGTATAATTACTTACAAAAAGAATACTATAAAGATAATACAAGCTTAGGCGGTTAGTATATGTCTCCCGAACAGTTAGATATCAAATGTTCCTCTTATCGGGATAACTGCAAATTGTTTGTCGTAGGTGTTGGTGCATCTGCTGGTGGGTTACAGGCTTTAGAAAAGTTTTTCAAAAATATGCCTTCGGACAGTGGTGCGGCTTTTGTAGTTGTGCAGCATCTTTCTCCTAATTTCAAGAGTTTGATGAAGGAGTTGTTAGAGCGACATACTCAGATGGTTATTCACCGAGTTACAGATGGTATGGAGTTAGCTGCTAATTCTATTTTTTTAATTCCAAAAGATAAAAATCTAATTCTCGAAGGTAACAAGCTACGTCTAGTTAAACGGGAAAGTAGAAAAAATTTGAAACCTAATTTTCCGATTGATTTATTTTTTAATTCATTAGCAAAAAATTGTCAAGAAAAAGCAGTCGGAATAATATTATCTGGTAGCGGTAGTGATGGTTCTTCCGGTTTACAAACAATTTATGACGCTGGAGGTTTGGTTTTAGTTCAAGATCCATCAACTGCCCAATTTGATGGTATGCCATTGAGCGCGATCGCAAAATTAAATTTACATAATTTTTTGGATAATTCTGAAGATATTATCCAAAAAGGAGGAATTCAGCAAGTTAATTCTCCAGAGCAGTTAGCAGGACTCACATACCATTTTCTAGTTTCATCAGTATCGGTACAGCAAAAGTATATCAATTCATATTTATGCTTAAAAAATGCTGATTTAAAACAAATCACCGATATATTATTAAAATACAATCAAGTTAATTTATCATCTTGTAAAAATTATGATTTATCGATATGTATTAATTATCGATGTAGCGCTACTGGTAAAAATATAGATGAGTATATTGAGTATTTGCAGGAGTCTGATGAAGAAAAACAAGCTTTATCTCAATATGTATTAATTGCTGTTCCCAGCTTTTTTAAAGATAAGGGTGCTTGGAAATTTTTAGAATATAAAATTCTTCCTGATTTGATTGCAAAAAGTCAGCCGGATGAAGAATTAAAATTTTGGGTTAGCGGATGTGCTACAGGAGAAGAAGCTTATTCTTTAGCGATTATAATTGATGAGGCTCTGAGCAAATTATCATTTAAACTAAAGGTAAAAATATTTGCGACAGATATTAATAGTGATGCTTTAGAAAAAGCGACTCTAGGAGTTTATCCTCTAACTATTGCCAATGATATTACTTCTGAAAGATTAGAAAAATATTTTACTCCGCAACAAGATTCATTTAAAGTAAAGCGGAAGCTGCAAAAAATGTTGATTTTTGCTCATCACGATTTAAGTAAAGATGCAGTATTTACTCGGATAAACTTAATTGTGTATCGCAATATCTTAATGTCTGTGCAGCCAGACTTACAGCATAAAATCTTGCTAAGTCTACATTTTGCTCTTAAAAAGAAAGGAATTTTATTTTTGAGGAATGCAGAATATATAAGTTTTTTAGCAGATGAATTTATCTCTATCAATAATAAATATAAGTTTTACAGCAAGCGACGAGATGTTAATTTACATATACCTATACCTGTAATTTCTGTAAAAAAATTAGATAAATACAGTGTTTCGACCAATTCCTATATTGATTATAGGAAAAAAAAGCCTGAGAAGAGAGAAATTATCCTAGAAAAACTTTTAAATACCTTTATTAATGACAATAGAGTCACCTGTTTACTTATAGATAAGAATAATCAAGTCGTAGAAGTTTTTGAAGATTTAGCAAATGTCCTAAAATTTCCTGTAGGGAAATTAACTCATGATGTGACACATCTAGTTTCACCACCTCTACAGTTACCTTTGAAGACTACATTACACAGAGTACGTAAAGAAAAAAAAAGTGTTATTTATGGGAGTATAAAGTTAAATGAAAAAGAGAAATATCGCACTATAGAATTAAAAGTAAACTTCTATGAAAATTCTCATTCCATGGAAGATTTATTGATGGTCACATTTCAAGAGCAGTATATATCCATTCCACCCGATTCTCAAGCGTCCGAGCAAATTTCCCAATTAGAACATCAACTAGAGGAAACTGAAGCAAGTTTAAAAAATTCCATTGAAGAATTAGATTTGAATAATGAGGAATATGATGTTATTAATGAAAACCTATTTGCTTATAACGAACAATTACACATTACAAATGAGGCACTAAAATTAGCAAATCAAGAACTTTATATAGTAAATACTGAGTATCAGTTAAAAATTAACGAACTAGCCGAACTGAATGAAGATGTAAACAATTTACTTAGAAATACTAATATCGGAGTTGTTGTTGTAGATAAACAATTAAGAATCCGCAAATTTACCTCTGCTGCGACTATTGCTATAAATCTAATAGAAAAAGATATTAATCGTCCTTTAAAACACCTCAGCCATAATCTGGATTGTCATAATTTTATTCAAATTATTGAAGAAGTTATCGAAACCGAAAAATCATTAGATTTAGAAGTCAAACTTACCAATGAAGATAAAGACTTATTAATACGAATTAATCCTTATATTAAAAATAACGGTAATTTAGATGGGGTAGTAATTACTTTTATTGATATTAGCGAAATTAAAACAACTCAAAATCAATTACAACAAACTTTGAACGCACTCCAAGCTGCAAATACTAATTTAATAGATAGCGAAGAAAGATTTCGCAGTTTTTATCTCAAAACCCCCGTAATGCTACATTCTATTGATGAAAGCGGTAGAATTATCGAAGCTAGTAATTTTTGGGTTGATAAACTGGGTTACGACCGTCAAGAAGTTATTGGTAAAAAATTCATAAAATTTCTGACTCCAGAATCACGTCGGTATTTAGTAGAGGTTTTACCAGAGTTTTTGGATAGCGGTAGCTGTTGGAATATTCCTTATAAAATTGTATGTAGAAATGGGGAAGTAATTGATACGCTATTGAACGCAATTGCAGATAAAAATCATAGGGGAGATGTGATTTGTACCTTAGTAGTCATGATTGACGTTACCGAGCGTACACAAGCAGAAGCTACATTAAAAGAAACTGAAGCTCGCTTTGAAATTATGGCAGATACTGCTCCAGTACTCATCTGGATGATTGACAATAATTATCAAGGAACTTTTTTTAATCAAGCATGGTGGCAATTTACAGGTAATAATCTAGAGCAGCAGCTTGGTGAAGGTTGGCTAGACAATATTCATACACAAGACAGAAATTTATTCTTCAGGGATGCATGTAGTTGGGATGGAGTTTGTCAACCAATTGAACTACAATTTCGCATTCAAGGAGTTGATGGACAATATTACTGGATGTTAGGAAAACAAGCTCCTCGCTTTGATTCACAAGGTGAATTAATTGGCTATATTGGTTCGTGCATTGATATTACTGAAATTAAAAATGCTCAAGAACAGCTTACTTTAAATAATAATCAGTTAGAACAAAATAGCACTAAATTATCCCTTGCAAAAGAAGTAGCAGAAAGGGCTAACCAAGCCAAAAATTCATTTATTGCTCATATGAGTCACGAATTAAGAACTCCTTTAAATGGAATTTTAGGCTTTGCACAAATTCTTCAAGCAGACAAAGAACTTAGTGACGAACAGCACCGCAGAATAGATAATATTTATCATTCTGGCGAGCATTTACTGAGATTACTTAACGATATCTTGAATTTGTCTAAAATTGAAGCCAATCAGCTAGAATTAGAACTAAAAGAAATATCTTTTCCCTCATTTATTGAAGAAATTATTTCTGTTATTGATGTCCGCGCTCAACAAAAAGACATTACTTTTAATTATCAAGCTTTTTCTTCTCTACCTTCAACAATTGTGGGTGATGAAACTCGTTTGAGACAAGTATTACTAAATTTATTAGGTAATGCTGTAAAATTCACTCGGAAAGGTCGCGTTAATTTTCAGGTAGGACAATTAGGAGATTGTGATGAAGCTGAAACCCAAAATTCTCAAAATATTCAGACTTATAAATATTGCTTGATTCGCTTTCAGGTTAAAGACACGGGAGTTGGAATACCTCCTGAAAAAATGGAAGAAATATTTTTACCATTTCACCAATTACAAAACGACGATTTTGTTAATGAAGGTAGCGGATTAGGTTTAACTATCAGCCAAAGAATAGTCAATCTTATGGGGGGAGAAATTAAAGCAAGCAGTATTCCAGGAGAAGGAAGCTTATTCTATTTTGACCTTTATTTTCCAGAAGCAGAAAATAATCAATTTAGTACTGATATACTTTCAACTTTACAGCCTATAGGAATCAAGGACAAGCATCCGAAAATCTTAATCGTAGATGATAATGAAACTAATCGCTGTTTGCTAGTCACCTTTTTGGAAGAATTGGGTTTTGAAGTCAGTGAAGCTATTAATGGAAAGCAGGGTTTGGAAAAAGTTGAAAGTTTCCAACCCGATTTAATATTAGTAGATTTAGTAATGCCAGTTATGGATGGTTTTGAAATAACTCAATCATTACGAAACAATCCTCAATTTGAGGATATGCCAATTATCATTATTTCTGCTAATGCAATGTTTGATGCTCAACTCTCTAGCTATCGTATCGGATGTAACGCTTTTTTACCAAAACCTATAGATTTAAACTTATTGCTAAAATCAATAACCCAGCTTCTAGCAATAGAATGGATTTATCCTCAGTCTTCTAATTTAACATTAGAGTCTCATAAACCAACTAATCAAATCACTACTTATCCGAATACTGACAGCTTTATAGTAAATCCATCCGAAGAGTATGTAAACCACCTCCTCCATCTGGCTCAAATCGGAGATATTGAAGCAGTTATTGAGCAAACAGAATATATTCAAAATTTAGACAGCAAATATCTGCCCTTTGTTAAGAAAGTTTGCGAACTCGCTGAAAATTTTCAACAGCATAAATTGATTAAGTTTTTAGAAAAGTGTGTTGAATAATTCCTGTTCGGGAATCGATACTTCTTTTGCGATTAAATATCAGTAAAACTACTGTCAACAGACACGGGTAGTCCAGTTTACAGTAAAGGTGTTGTTAAAGTAAAAATTATTTATGTATATTTGGGTATACTTCTGTTTCCAGATGTATATAGAAAACCTAAGATTACGTTTTCTTCTTAAAGTGGATTCATTAGAAAATAATAAATAGATATAGTTATTCTTATAAATTATTAAGCGTAAGAGCAGAATTATTTTCTAATAACGATAAAGTAATACCAATTCTGTATGGGGCTACGCTCAATTACCCGCAGCCTAAAAGGCTGGGGCTATAACAACAAAGCCTACCTGCGTAGGCTAAATTAGGCGCATCTTTATAAAGAAATGGTATAAGTTATTAGACTCACGCTATTAAGATTTTGATGGTCATTTAAGTATTTCAATTTATAGCTATACCTGTGGATGGTTTAACCTAAAACAAATACTAGAATAGCTGGTATTTCAGGATTATTGTCCTCAAATTTTTAAATTTTAAACTCATTAGGAATGGTCGCAATTATGGCAATTCCCTACTGGTACGTGACATTATAAAGGTTATTTCTACGTTAAAAACTATCCAAATTGTCACAGCACCTTAGGAGAAAAATATGTTATTTGCAGGCATTCCTACTAATATATAAACTAATATCTTCTTTTCTTATATTTACCAGAATTCTATCAAGAATTACTTCTATAGCGTTCCTACAGCAACTGAGGTAAAGCTTGAAATCACACCAATAAAACTGTGCCTTATTTCCCCTCTCCTGATTAAGGATAGGGGTTGGGGTGAGGTTTTTAGATGTACTTCAATAGACAAAGAAACGCTATAGTAAGACTGCTAAAATCTGCATAAAATTTTAAACTTATTGACTACATTTCTAAACACTCACCCTCAAATCAAACTGAGCCAGTATTGACTATTTAGAGAATGTACATCTACTTCAATAGCTATGCTACTAACATCAATAAATAGAGTCAATGAATACAAAGGAGTTATATTAGTCGTTGACGATACTCCTAGTAATTTAAACGTCTTATTTAGTTATTTACGTTCATCTGGATTCAAAGTATTAGTAGCTCAAACAGGAGATAATGCCCTTAAAAGTGCAGAGTATACTAAACCAGATTTAATTTTATTAGATATTCTAATGTCTGGTATAGACGGCTTTGAAACTTGTCGTTTGTTGAAAATTAATCCTCAGACAATAGACATCCCAGTAATATTCATGACGGCTTTGTCCGATAGTATTAATAAAGTACGTGGATTTGAATTAGGTGCTGTAGATTACGTCACCAAGCCTATTCAAAAAGAAGAATTAATTGCTCGTATTCAAACTCATATCAGCTTGGAAAGATTGCGCCATAATTTGGTACAACAAAACGTAAATTTACATCAGAAAGCAGAACAAGAACAACTTTTGTCTCAGCTTTCCGAACGTATTCGCGACTCATTAGATATTAACCTAATTATACAAGCAGCTGCAACAGAAATTTTAAATTTTTTAGATTGCAGTCGCGCTATCATTACTCGTTTAGAGGATGGCTATATTTACATTGAAGAGCAAGTAGTAAAATCTGGAATATTAGAAATATCTCAAGATAGTGCTGCTCATAAATATTTTATTCAAGATGGAGAAGAAGCCAAATATCTTAAAGGTGAAATAATAGAGATTGATGATATCAGTAATTCAGATTTAGGGAGTCACTTTTTAGAAGATTTACAAAATTTTCAGGTCAAAGCAACTTTAACAATACCAATACTCTTCAAAAAAACAGCAAACCATGAGGATTTATCTGTTAATTCAAATGTTTTATGGGGATTTCTTACAGTACATCAATGCAATCAAAAACGAAAATGGCAAATTGAAGAAATCAAATTTATTAAGCGTTTAGTCAATCAATTAGCAATTGGAATTCACCAGGGAAGAATTTATTCGAGACTGAGTACAGCCAATAAAGAATTGAAGAATCTTGCTCTCCGCGACCCCTTAACAAAAGTATTTAATCGTCGTTACTTTGATGAAAAATTAGAAAAAGAATGGAAGCGTTTGCAGCGTATTCCCTCACCCCTATCTGTAATTATGTGTGATGTTGACTGCTTCAAGTCTTACAACGATACTTACGGACATCAAACAGGAGACGAATGCTTGCGAATGGTTGCTGAGTCAATATCTAATACTCTAAAACGACCAGCAGATTGTGTCGCTAGATATGGTGGTGAAGAATTTATCGTTATATTACCTTATACTCCTCCCCAAGGTGCTTTTAAAGTTGCAGAAGCAATTAGAGACAGAGTAAAAAAATTAAACATTCCCCATACTGCTTCCTCGGTATCTTCAGTAGTTACCATCAGTTTAGGAGTTGCGGGTTCTATTCCTAGTAGAGATGACAATCCTCTTTCATTGCTAGAAGCAGCTGACCAAGCTTTATATTTAGCAAAAGCTCAAGGACGAGATAGAGTACAAATTTATATGTACGATTTAGGTAGAGAAAAGAAGAGAAAAAACTCTCAGCTATTATGGGTCAAAAAATTACGTCAT
This sequence comes from uncultured Calothrix sp., assembly GCA_937884685.1. Lineage (GTDB taxonomy): Bacteria > Cyanobacteriota > Cyanobacteriia > Cyanobacteriales > Nostocaceae > Rivularia. The sequence goes on along the minus strand of CAKZYM010000538.1, from coordinate 3,880 downwards.
GCTTTAGAAGAAAATCGGTTTTGTTTATATACTCAGCCAATTATTCCTTTAAAGTTTGGCAATCACAAAATACACCATGAAGTACTTATTAGGCTATTAGATGACAGTGGAAAAGTTGTATTACCGGAAAAATTTTTAGAAATAGCAAATCTTTATTCAATGATGCCTAGAATTGATTTGTGGGTTATCGAAAATTTATTTCAATACTTAAACGATAGTAATTTCTCAACTTGGGATAATATATGTTTTTCGATAAATATTTCTGGTGCATCTCTGAATGATAATAGGTTTTTAGATTATTTATCTAATAAACTTCAGCAGAGCAGTATTCCTTCGCATATATTCTGTTTTGAGATTACAGAAACTATAGCGATTAATAACTTATCTCAAGTCTCAAAATTTATTAACTCTCTACAATCTCTAGGATGTTCTTTTGCTTTAGATGACTTTGGTAAAGGGATGTCATCATTAACTTATTTAAAAAATCTGCCTGTAGATTATTTAAAAATAGACGGTTCATTTATCAAAGAAATTCATACTGAAACCGTGACCAAAGCAATGGTACAGGCTATAAATTATTTAGCAGAAGCTCTTGGAATCAAAACAATAGCAGAATTTGCTGAGAATCAAGATATTGTAGATATTTTAAAAGAATTGCAGGTTGATTACGCCCAAGGTTATCATTACGGTAAACCTAATTTGTTTAATTCTTCTTCCTTTCCCATATTATAAAATATGAATTATTAGTTGTAATTGTGGGAGTGGGGAATAGTGAGTCAGGAGTAGGGAATAGAGGTGAGAAGGATTTAGTTTAACGGTTTTTCATACCCGACCGGAAATGCAACCCTGACCAGGTATGGAAGAAAAATCATCATATAAAATAGAATAGACAGCTGTTCAGTCATATTAAATTTAATAGATAAATTTTTCTCTAATTCACACTTCCTACTTCCTACTCGCTACTCCCTATTTTGAATTCAATCTTCCCCTACACTCAGCGGAAATCTTTTCCCAGCTAGATAAGCATCAAAATTTTTTTCAAAGTATAGCCAAGAAGTCATGTCTTCTCCTTCCTTGAAAGACTTTGGTGCATTTTTATATAAAGGTACCTGATGATTAATTTCATCTTGTAGCAATTGCGGTAATGCTGACAAACCTTTAACCTTACTACCGTAAGCACTATAAATCATTTGTCCGGGATTGTTACCCATTTTCATCCAGGGAACCCACTGTCCGATTCTGTCCCAGCTAAGTTTTAGTTGAGTAACTGAAGATAATTCTGGATTTAATAATTCTAAGGTAGGAACGGATAATTTAAATAATTCCGCTGCTTGATAAGTCTCTTGAGGACTATATTCTGCAAATTTGGCATTTCCTGCTAAAGGATTAGGGTAAGTAGGAAATATATCGAATACAAAAGTTGTTGTATCACCTTCCACTTGAGCCGGAAATTTACCTTTAAAATAACCTTGCACGGGATTGTTCGCAACATGTATTACTGTCACAGTTTCTCCAGTGAAAGGATTCTCCCATTTGTGCAATATTTCTTCTGTTTCTGGGTCGAGATAATAAGTCAATTCTCTAGATGTAAAATCCCAGCTTCCCTCTTCATGCAGAATGCATCTACTAACACTAACACCAAGCATTTTAAATAATAGTTTACGCTTTTCACCAGGAACAAAAGCATAAATTTTTCCACTCCAAGTCAAAAAAGTTGACTCAGAAGAATCCAGCGAAGAGCGTGTTTTAACCCAATGTTGAGCTTCATATTCTTTTGTTTGAGCAACCATAAGATTTCCCCGTTTTTATAAATAGACAAAGTTTATACTACGCTATTTTGCTGAATAGTAAATGATACAACAATCGTTGGTGATGATTTATTTACAGCTTGATATTTAATTACAAATAAACTATAGCAATTTGTTTTGATATCTTAAATAACTGGTAAATAAGTTTTAGCGTTCTTCGGAGCTTATCCGCTACGACGTTAGGACAATAAAAATAAAGTGTTGTCTTGAGAGAAATCCCCACAGACAACTTTTCAAGCTAGACAATAGAAAATATATTGAGCCTTTTTCTAAATTTAAATAGTAATCTTACATAACAAATATACTCAGGGGAATAAATAGAAATTATAATAAAACGTTATTCTACTGAAAATCAGGGGAAATATAAGCTTGAGGAACATTAACAGTAGTAAATTGAGTACTTGATTTAATCAGCATCCTTATATGAAAAAAAATCTTAATATTTTTAAATGGTGGTTTAATCTACCGATTTGGCGTAAACAGCTTATAGGATTGTTTACTTCGGAAATAATTTCTATATTTGGACTTGTAGGAGTAGGTGCTTTTTTAATTGTTACAGGAGGACGCAGTGTTTTAGAAAATCAGGTCAAATCTGAACTTGCAGTCACAGAGATTAATTATAATATTAAAATTAATCAGATGGGATTTGGTTTTCGGGGACAATCGGATAATGTTGCGATAATTTCTGCCGCTCAAGCATACAATAAATCTCAAGTTTTAAACTCAGATTTGAAGAAGCGAGTAAAACAGATCCTTAAGAATGAAATCAAAGCTAGAAACATTGAATATGCAACTTTAGTAGATAGAAATGCGCGAATTATTGTCAATGCGAATGCAAATAGAAATGGAGAAATTTTTAATCCAAATAATTTGGTAAGTGAAGCATTTAAATCAAAGGAACAGATAAAAAGTAGTGAAATAGTTTCTTGGGAAGAATTACAGAAGGAATCTCCACCACTACCGAAGGGATTAAAGAAACAATCAGCGCTGATTCGCTATACCGTCACATGTATAAAAGACCCAAAAGATGGCGAAGTATTAGGTGCATTAATATCTGGGGATATTGTTAACAGTAAATTACCAATTGTTCGTCAAAGTGTAAAAGCACGACATGGCGATTATAGCGCCGTTTATTTACTTTCTCAGCCTGGTAAATTTAGCCTTGCAACATCAGCATTAAATATTCAACAAAGTTCAGAAATCGTACTACAGCAGTCGAGCAAACATGAATATTTGCATGATGTGAACTTACCAAAAAATATGCTGTTAAAGAAAGCACTAAAAGCACGGGTGAAGTCTGTCACAGAGAGAATCTCAATCAAAGAAAAACCTTATACTATTGCCGCAAAAACTATTAATAATTTTAAAGGTGAACCAGTTGCAATTTTAGTAAAAGGAACTCCAGAAACAGCATTAAATCTTTTACTACAGCGAAGCTTGATGCTACAGATAATAATTGCGGCTTTAGCTTTATTAATAGATATAGGCTTAGCAATTTTATTAGGAAGAACAATTGTTAATCCTATCAAAAAATTACAAAAGGCAACTCATGAATTTTCTCAAGGAAATTTGCAAGCACGAGCAGATATCTCTTCAAAAGATGAAGTTGGGGAATTAAATAGAAGCTTTAATTATATGTCAGAACAACTGGCCATACGAGAAGAAACAAATAAAAACCAGATGCAGCAACTAGAAGAAGCTTTAGAAAAGTTAAAGCAAAACCAAAGCTATCTAATTCAAACAGAAAAAATGTCAGCTTTGGGGCAAATGGTTGCTGGAGTTGCCCATGAAATAAATAATCCTGTAAGTTTTGTTTATGGAAATATTAATTATGCTAGAGAATATATTCAAGACTTATTACGATTATTACAACTCTATCAACAAGAATATCCTAATCCTCATCCTTCAATTACAAAAGAGATAGAAGAAATAGAACTAGATTTTTTGCGAGAAGATTTACCTAAACTTTTGGATTCAATGCTGTTAGGAGCCGACAGAATTACTCAGATTGTCAATTCCTTGCGTAATTTTTCACGGTTAGACGAAGCTGAATTTAAAGCCGTAGATATTCA
>CAKZYM010000537.1 GCA_937884685.1 uncultured Calothrix sp. | reverse complement strand
CCTGGGCTGATGTATTGAACAGAGCTAACTTGGGTATGGAAGTAATGCACGAGCGTAACGCTCACAACTTCCCTCTTGATTTAGCTGCTGGTGAAACTGCTCCTGTAGCAATCAGCGCTCCTGCAATCAACGGTTAATAATTGAATATTTCTGAGACGTAATTAATTACGTCTCTATAAAAAATGCCTTCCGAGTAATCGGGAGGCATTTTTTGCTGTGTAATTTTTCATAGACTCGTAGTCGCGCTTTATTCTTCGACTTATACAATGTCTCTACATTATGAAACCAAACTTTTATCCAAACACTGGACATGATATTCTGTCCCTCGCCACATATTGTTAGAATTTTTCAAGAAATCAAAACCCATTTTGTTATAGAGATTCAATGCTGGGGAATTATCTGATTCAACCATGATAGTTAAACGTTGAAAATTACGCTGTACTGCTTCAGATTCTACAGCTTTGATTAATCGATTCCCGATACCTTGTCTTCTGTAATCTTTATCAACTAAAAGCGACTGTAAATAAGCAGTAGAAATTCCATCAGCTAACTCTATATCGTAATGTTTAGGGACAAACTGTACTGTTCCGACAATATTGAGATTGATAAAAGCAATGAAGATAACTCGCTTCCCTTCTTCATGTTCAATTACCTCTCGACGCAACATATTATAAGTGTAAATATCTGCGTCTCGCCATAAAAAAAACTGCTGGGTATCTTCAGGATTTAGTTTTTTAATTAAAATCATTCCTGCTCCTGTTACTTTGCCAGCAGATTTGTTGTTGAAATATTATAGATTAGCCAAAGCTTCTAGAAATATGTCTATTTCTTCAATTGTATTGTAATGAGCCGTACCTACACGAACCAAACCACTTGACTTATCTAAACCTAATTTTTTGATAATTTCAATAGCGTAGAAATCTCCACTCCAGACAAAAATGTTTTTCTCTGCTAATAATGCTGCAATTTCTTCCGAATCGTAATCTTGATGGATAAAGCAGACGGTTGGTACCCGGAGATGCATTTGCTCGGTTTGAGTAATTCCCTTTACATTTATTCCTTATATTGCTTGCAAACCATTGATTAGACGATAGCTAAGCTTTTCTTCATAATCTTTGATAGCTGTCATCGCCGAATATATATATTTTGTTGACTCGCTGTATCCTGCAAATTGCTCGTGATATTCTTGAGCCATTGTTTTCCCAATCCATACCAGGTGTTCAACTGCTGCTAAACTTCCTGCTTGTCCTTCATGGTTTTGAGTACCAGTTTCAAATTTTGTTGGCAGGTAATTCATGGCTGGACGGACGTTATAACCTTGGATTTGTTCGAGCAATTCAGCTTTTCCCCACAGTACACCTTGATGGGGACCGCAAAATTTGTAAGGGGAGCAAGCTAAGAAATCGCAGCCTATATCTTGCACATCAGTGCAACCATGGGGTAGATAATGTACCGCATCTACATATACTAAAGCTCCTACAGAATGAGCTTTTGCTGAAATAGTTTTCACATCATTAATTGTACCTAAAGCATTACTAGCATAATTGACCGCTACAAGCTTAGTACGATTGCTTAAAAGTTGGGATAAAGTTTCCATCTCATAGCGGTAGGTTTCAATACTGAAATCCAGCCACTTTACATTTAAATCGCATTCGCATGCTATCTGTAGCCAAGGTGAAATATTGGCTTCATGATCCATACGAGTTAATAAGATTTCGTCACCGGGTTTAAACAAGTGCGCGAGAGAACGAGAAAAACTGAAAGTGAGACTAGTCATATTATTCCCGAACACAATTTCAGATGGTGATGGTGCATTGAGAAGAGCAGCCATTGCTTGATGTGCTTCTGCTAACAAAGCATCTGAATCAAGGGAAGTGCGAAACTTGCCTCCATCATTAGCATTACAGTTGATTAGATATTGCGTCATCCTTTCAATAACCCGTTGCGATACTTGTGTACCTCCAGGGTTGTCTAAATAAATTCGAGGTTGCTTGTTATCTACAACTGAAAGAGAAGGAAATTGAGCGCGTATCTCAGAATGATTTAAAGGCATCAGTAAAATTTTGTTTTGCTATATTACGTGTATCGTCTATTTGAGTTAGACTTGTGGAAGTCACTATAAATGTATAATTTATTTCATTTTTTATGATATAACTTCAGTAGAATAACTATTTTTGTCCTTAAAAATTACTACAAACTATTTAAATAGAAGCTTGTAGTGAATTAGATATAAATTTTTTCGTATAAAAAGAAACCTTTATACTTTCTGCGGAGAAATTTACTTGTAATTCATATTTGATTTGAGTAGTTATCTCATGTTCATATAACTAATTAAGTTGAATAATTAGACATAATAATTAGCATTTTTAAATTATGTCTATTTCTGTTGCTTCTAATCTATCTCTTCCATCTTTAGAAGTTCCTTTGTTTACAAAGCAAGAATTTGACAACCGTTTCAATTTTGAATTACTTGATACAACCGTTGAAAACTGCTGTAGAAGCTCAATGGAGAGTCCCAAAGCATTTTATCTTTTTGTTCAACGCTATGCTCATTTTAATGGTGTAGCAAGTTCATTAGTAACAAGACTTGCAAGTTCAATTGGCTTATCACGCGACATTTTCAGAGAATCTAACTGTGAAATTCATGATGAAGCTGATAGAGGACTTGAAGTTGCAGCAAAAGTTTTTTTAGCAAGTATTGAAGAATTTTCCGATGACCACCACCAAGGCTTTTCTCACCGAACACTTGCACAAGCAACTATGAAAGCTGTTGGTAATTACGCAGGTTTATCTTTGCAAGAAAGAAACGAACTGGGCAGAATACCTGATTGGTTCACTCAGGTATTAGCAGAACATGCGGAAGTTTACCAAGGAAAAATCGGTAACTTGGAAGCATTAATGAAAGCGATGGGTTTTCATGCAGCTTCTGAAATACTAGCTGACCATGAATATACTATTATCGACAAGATAGTTCGTGGGGAAAAAGTAGACCCCAATTTCGGTCAATATTTGAAAGATATTAACGGAAAAGTTGACCTTGATGGGAAAAAAGCCAGTGCTTGGTATTGGATTGGGGTTCACAGTAGTTACAAAAAAAAGAGCGTGGAAGAAGGTCATTATCTCGCAGCGTTGGAAGCCTTAGACTTAGCAGTTAAATATTGCGGTCATTCAGAAGCAGAAGCTTATAAATGGGCATTTTCAGGCTTTGAAAATTTTGTCAAAGTACAACAAAATTTCTTTAAAGAATTACAAAAAGAATGCTTTAAAACATTAGATAGTTTAGCTGTGAGGAGTTAGTTACCTGTTGCTCAACTATTCATTATGCTTAGAGATTAGCATTCTTGAATTATAAATTTTGTTTGTTATCTTGGTAATGCTGTTTACTT
>CAKZYM010000536.1 GCA_937884685.1 uncultured Calothrix sp. | reverse complement strand
AAAATGCTTGTACCTGCGGCTGTTGCTGTAGAGAAACGAATAAAATTATCGAAGCAGTTAAAACTCCACTAACACCAGAAAAGGCTTTGATATTACCATGTCTGGCTGCGAATTCTCGGATAACTTTTTGTCCGGAATAAATATACATTCCCGAAAGTACCGAAGGCATTATTACGAATAATACAGCACTCAAGCTAAATAATATGATAAATAAAAGGGCGTAGAATCCTCCATAATATATAGAAGATGATAAGCTATTTACCCATTCAAATTTAAAAAGTTCCTGTATTAGAAATACGCTAAAAGGTAAAGCATAAAACAGCAGTAAAGTCCCTGCATAAACACCAAAAAATGCCATCAAACTGTTACTTAACATTTGCATCCACTGCAAACCTGTTTTACGTCGGTCGTTATATCCCCAAAGTAAATATATAAAAAATGCTCCAATAGATAAACCCGCAGAAGCAATAATATAAATACTTGCGGGTGTCATTTCTCGAATTAAAAATAATCTCAGCCAGCAAATTGTAAATAATGGCGCTTCTACACCATAAAATAAACGAATTAGCTGTAAAGGTTTTTTGATAAATTTCCAAGCTCCAAGAATACTGGAAGCTGTAGGGATTGCAACTAAAGCAGCTAAAGTTAAAGAGAATTCTAGTGGAATTTCACCTTGAATCGTTGCAGTAAATAATGGGATAGCAACAAAAGGTAAAATACCAAAATATACTAGCGCTAAAAAAGCTAAATTCCACAGCCAAAATATAGCTTGAAAAATTACATTCCAAAAACTTTTCACAAAAAAACCCTCCATCCCAGAAGTTTATGTAGTCAATAATATATCTACACAGCCTAATTGATGGTTTTATGATTTAAATTGGTAAATAAATCTAGATTTTTGTAAAGTTAACGTAAAGAGAACAGTGAACAGTTATCAGTTATCAGTGAACAGTGAATAATTGTTCACCGGTCGGGTGTGGATCATCAGGTAGAAAAAAACCTTTAACTCCTAACTCCTAACTCCTAACTCCTAACTCCTAACTCCTAACTTACTACTTACTACTTACTACTTACTACTTACTACCTTCCCCTATCTTTTTCAATATCATGAATAACAGTTTCGATATACCATTCTTCTGACATACCGGGATAATAATATCTTGCTTGCTCAATTAATCTTTCAGCAATTTCCCATTGTCCACCAACTAATCTTGTTAATCGATAGCGCAATCTTTCATAATTATTTTGCTGATTAATTTCAGGAGCGGGAGCATTAATTTTTTTCAAACTTGCTAAAACTTGTTGATATTTATCCCATTTTTCTTTTTCGCAATAGATACTTGCTGCTCTCTGCAAATCACTAATTGCTTGAGGAATTTCTTCCATTTTAATATTACACAAACCGCGATGATAAAAAGCCGAAGCACTACTAGAATTAATTTCTAATGCTTGACTATAATCTTCAATTGCACCTAAATAATGACCAATTGCTTGATATGCATTTCCTCTAGCAACATAAATTAAATCATCTTCTGGCTGCAATTTTAATGCTTGATTAAAATCAGCAATTGCTCCTTGATTATCGCTCAATTCTAAACGGACTCTACCCCGATTGCGATACACTAAAGCATCATTAAAGCCTAAATTCAAAGCTGTATTAAACTCGGTTATCGCTGCTTGATATTTTCCCTGCTTGAAATATATAACTCCCCGACAGCAATAAGCTTTTCCATCTTGAGAATCCGCTCTCAACACCCAATCCAAATCTTCCATAGCTTCACGAGTGTTTCCCCGCTCGGCTTTCTCCAACAAAGTGGTAAAATAATCTTTCTCTGTAATTAATTTCGGAGATTGCGAAACTGATTTTTCGACAAAAACCTCTTGCTTGCGTGGTTGTAGCTGCTTCACCTTCTCCAAACACAGCTTCGCATTTCCCGCATCCTTCTGCTCCAAATATAGCTCAGCAGCTTGCTTAAAATTTGCGATCGCACTTTCGATATTCCCCAATTTACGCTCTATCACACCTCGTAAATTGTAAGCACCAGCTTTATAATGATTAAGCTCAACAACTTTATTTACATCCTTTAAAGCACCCGGTAAATTCTTCAACGCTAATCGAGCCAAACCACGACTATAATAAGCTTCGACATTATAAGAATCCCGCTTCAAAACCTCATCATAATCAAAAACCGCTTGAGCAGCATGTCCCAAATCGTAGTATGCTAAGCCTCGTTGATAATAAGCCACGATAAATTCGGGATTAGCTTCTAACGCTTTAGTAAATTCCTCAATAGCGCCAGTATAATCCTTCTGCTTTGCCTTTTCTAATCCTTTATCAAAAAACTCTTGTCCCATCATAATTAACTTATACTCAGCCAATAATTTTTACAATTTACAGCAACAGATATTATCCCGTTTTATCTATAGATACTAATCCTAACCGACTAGTTTCGAGTTGTCGGCAAAATATTATTTTAAGTTGTCTGTATAATACATAATCCGTAATTCAAAATTCTGTAAATGTAGATAAAAATAGAAACATCACCGAAGCTGACAATCGTTTACAGCGCTTATAGTATATTAAATTACTTGTTAAGATGAAATGAATAAAAAATTAAAAATAATTTTAGGTACTATTTTAATTTTAATAGTTTCAGGAATTGGTGGTTTTTATTTACTAGCTTATCTAGCGTTTTCAGCGTCAACGGGACAACACTTTATTACTCAAGAAGGAAAAGAAGCGCAATCTACATTTGAAAGTGTAACCGAAATCAGCAATGCACCGATAACTGAAACTCGGACTTATGTTGCTAATTGGTTAGATGCTGCTTTCTTCTCTCGTTTTCGCACAGATGAGAAGTTTATCGAAGAATTAATTGCTAAATATGAACTTGAAGAACAATCTATAGAATCTTCTGATTGTCAAACATTACTTAATGTTAGTACCGGACAACGGTGGTGGAATCCTAAAGATTTTACCGTAGATAAATGCTATTTAGGTAGTACCGACAAGGAAGAATATAAGGAAAAATATTATCTAATTTATCATCCTAAGAGTGGTAACACATTTTTATTTATACAGAGGTAATGATAAATTTTGCAAGAACATACATTTTGATTTTGTTCGTTATTAGTAGCTAGCGACCAAGATGGTCGCACTACTACTATCTGATTTTCACAAATTTGGATACTCCCAACTATATTTCGGTAGGACAGCCTTGAAATCTGGTATTTTATTACCAGCCTTGTAAATTTAGTTTGTCAAATTTATCTAATTCCTAACTAAATATTTTTAATCCAAAATCCAAAATCCAAAATTGTAATGTCTGATTTTATCTACCAATACCCAACTTTATATTCAGGAACTTTAGTAAAACGCTACAAGCGATTTTTTGCAGATGTAAAACTTGATTCTGGAGAAATTGTCACAGCACACTGTCCAAATACTGGTCCTATGAAAGGAGTTTATATCCCTGGGAACCCAGTACAGCTATCAAAATCAGATAATCCCAAACGTAAATTAGCTTACACCTGGGAGATGATTCAATTACACGATAATGAGCCAACTTGGGTTGGTGTAAATACAGGTTTACCAAATAAAATTATCAAAATAGCGCTTCAAAAACATATCTTCCCAGAATTAGGAAAATACGATGAAGTCAAAAGCGAAGTTGTTTACGGACAAGATAAAAAAAGCCGAGTGGACTTCTATTTACCTCCCTCGGAACAAGGAACTGATTTATCAAATCAACTTTCCTTAGTTGAGGGAGTAGTTGAAAAAGATAGTAATAATATCGGGATAAAGAATAAAATTTTACCAAAAGATGATAATCGTGCAATCTATTTAGAAGTCAAAAATACAACATGGACAGATAAAAGATTAGCTTTATTTCCCGACACAGAAACCACGAGAGGACAAAAGCACATCCGGGAATTAATGGCTCTTTTGCCCGAAACTCGTGGAGTAATGCTGTATTTTATCAATCGTAGCGATTGCACTCATTTTGCACCCGGAGATAATGCCGACCCCGTATATGGTAAATTGTTACGTCAAGCTGTATCTCTGGGACTAGAAGTATTACCCTGTCGTTTTGAAACCACACCTGAAGGAGTGAAGTATTTGGGGTTAGCGGAATTACAGCTTTAAAGAGTTAGGAGTTAGGAGTTATGAGTTAGGAACTGAAGGTTTTTTCTAACCGGTAACTGTTCACTGATAACTGATAACTGATAACTGTTTAAGCAAAATCATTTGCAGAAAGACTACTTGCTTCGATTCCGGTTAATATGGCTAAGGTTTCATCGTGATGAATAATCATGGTGTCGTTGTAACCGTTGCCGGAACCTTGGACAGCGGTAATATTTTGAATATTTAAGCCTGTAGATAAAACTATAGAATCTTCACCAATTATAAAATCGGTAATTCTATCAATTCCTTCCCCCGAGTTTAAGACAAATGTGTCACTACTACCACCACCAGTTAATGTATCGTCACCACCACCACCTTGAATAGTATTAACACCACTGTTACCGATTAGGACATCATCGTAGTTTGAACCGATAATATTCTCAATATTGCTCAGACTATCTTGAGGATTATTTTTGGGAATATTGTAATCGAGAATTGCATCATACCAAGTATCAGCTATTTTGCTATAACCTTCGACCGTTGGATGAACTCCATCCTGTAAATCATCTGGTGTTAACTCGCTGTAAATATCAACAAAACTGACATTTTTACCTTGAGCAGCTTTACTATCAACAATCCCTGGTATGTGCGAATTAAATTCTATAACCTCAAGATTTTGCTCCTCGGTTCTACTAATCGGTGGAATTGAACCGACTAAAAGCTGAGTATTTGGTAATTGATTGGTAATATTATCTATAAGTTTGTTGAGACGACTGGGTGCTTGACTGATATCGTCATCTCGAAGTATGTCGTTAGTACCAATTTCTAACAGCACCATGTCTGGTTGAGCATCATTCAACCAACCATCAACAGCACTGTCAATATCACGTATTCTCCATCCACTAAATCCAGCATTATCTCTATCGAAACCTTCTAGCCCAGTTTTGTGAGGTCCAACAAAATCTACATTGCTGTTACTCCAGTCAAATAATTCCCATAAATCATCGCGATAAGCACCTAAATCCCAACTTCCCCAGCCTTCTGTATTAGAATCACCCAAAGGCATTATTTTTAATGGCTCCATGGAAGAATCTGTATAATTATGAGTTACTTTACCAGAATTCAAATCTGCAATAATACTATAATTAGCTGCATCGTAGGTAATAGTATCTGTGCCGCTATCACCATAAAACGAATTATTACCTGTACCACCATAAATTAAATTATTGCTATTTACAGAAGAAACAGGAACTAACTCTAAATAATTGATATTGAAAATACTCCCGACCATATCGAGACGCATTTCATAGCTACCAGCAGTTAAAGAAAAAGTTTGATTGGACTCGACATTTTGCCAATTCCACCATCCACCAGTATTCCCGACATCAAAATATGTCTGTTGTCCTGCAAAAGTAGCTTTGAAGCTGTGATTTCCGTCCACAGCAGAACCCATACGCGAAACTAAACGATATTCTCCCGATGTCGGAACAGTGAAATCATAATTTAACCATTCACCTGATTCAATCCACCCGAGAGAATAACCACCATCGACATCGCGACTAAATTCAATATCAACATTATCAAAGCGGTAATCTCCACCACTATTACCAATAGTGTTATCGATACCATCTTTATAATTTTCCGCTTCAATGCGAATTGAACTCATATTTTCCTTAAAATGCAATACTTCTTCGTTTTACAGCAAAATCCCGGAAAATAGACCATCAAAGCACAAAAATCATCAAAATGGGATTAACTATAATTATTCTGCAAAAATTAGCTAATTTTTAGCAATATATACAGTAAATTCAACCTAGATGCTAAATAAAAAATCTTGCTAACTATACTTATCTATATTTTTGTAGATAGGTATAGTAGCAAGGATTAGTTACAAGTATAAAATCTAAATTACATTTGGATAGATGCAGTATTACTCAGCTTGCCGTTTTGCAATACACATTAGAGATAATGCTGCTTCAGGAGAATTAGAATCAATTCCAGACAACCATTGACTAAAGCGATACTTGTTATCTGCCTTACCATGATTCCCCTGTAATACTTGTGTTCCTAGATTATGGTTGTGAGGATATACTTTTACCTCAAAGCCCAATGGTTCTAAGATTTGATAGTAAAAATCTTTTTTTACACCCTTTCCTGGTTGATGATGGGTTTCGCTAGCAATCATCGCATCATGTTCTTCTTGGGTCATAAAATTACCAAGAGACGTTAATCGATACAAAGGTACCCTGACTTTATATAAAGCCATTCCCAATCCTTTCCAATTCCAAGCACTTTGTTGCGGGTCATGGTCGGTAATTAAAAGTCCACCCGGACGAACCAAGCGTGCTGCTTCTGATAACACCGCACTCATATCATCACAGTGGTGTAACGCAGCGTTGACAGCAACAACATCGGCAAATTCTGAAATGAATGGTAGTTTATGAGCGTCGGCTTGAATAGGTGTATAGCCAATCGACTTCGCCATATTCAAACAGGTGCGAGAAACATCAACACCAATTAATAGTTTTGGGGAACCACCCAAAGTAGCATATAAATTTCCAGGTCCACAGCCAATATCTACAACTATTTTGTTGTCCCAACTACCCATTGCTGCTTGCCAGCATTCTTTAAAGTAATTATCACGGTGACAGTGGTCAAAATAGCCTTGAACCCATTGGGGATTTTCGTAGTAATCGATATTCGCTTGCAAAGCCGAAGAAAGATTGTTTAGAGGACATTGAGGAATATCTTCTATTTGCCAATCTACCGCAGCATCAGCTGCAAGATATTGTTGTAACTCTGAAAATTGTGTGTTTTGCATCTTTTACTTTCTTTAGGGGCAGAGGGTAGATGACAACAATTACTGAGTATGAAGCAATACGCTGTTTCCTGTAAAGTTTTAGGTAGAAATGATTGTACTGACAATAGTTAGAGTGAGGTATAAAACATCAACTTTTACATATTACTCTTTTAAGCGTGATTACCCTTACTCGTTAGGCTTTGTAAGTTACATTATACTTGTAGATACATACATATTACAGTATAAAATAAAACTTTAACACTTTCGCTGTATAAAATAAATTAACTAAGACTTACCTGTGGATAATTAATGAGAAAACCGACATAATAGGTATTTAGATTCTCTAAACCTTGCTAAAAAAGGAAGATTTGCGTAAATACTGAGACCATACAAATACTTGATATTAAAAATAAGTAAGGTCATCTCTTATTTAAAATCAGAGAATGCAAGCCTAGTTAATTTGTCTCTTTAGATGGTTCCCTGAAACTTTGATTAAAACAGACAGCTATCTGCTTCAATTACCATCCATAAAAGTGATGCAATATTCATCCATACTATTTACTACGTCTAGCAATACACATTATTGATTGTGCTGCTTCAGGTGTATCGGGATTAATACCTGATAATCGTTGACTTAATCTCAATCTCCAAGAATTTCGACCATTTTGACCTTCAAGTACTTCAGTACCTAAATCATGAGAGTGAGGATACAATTTTATATCAAAACCTAATGGTTCCAAAGCTTTATAATAAACATCTTTGGTAATTCCATCTCCAGGTCTTTGGTTATGAACCTCGGTTTTCCAACGAGCTTGTCTTTTTTCGTAGGGGATAAAGTGCTTACTTCTAAGCAAACGATACAGAGGATATCGAATATCCCGTAGGAATAAACCTACTCCTTTCAAATTCCAAGCTGTACGTTGCGGGTCTTGGTCGGTAAATAATAATCCACCGGGACGTACCAAACGAGCAGCTTCGGTCAAAATTCTACCCATATCATCACAATGATGAACGGTAGCATTCGCAACAACTATGTCTGCAAATCCATCTACAAATGGTAGGTGATGAGCATCAGTCAAAATTGGTGTATAGCCAATTTCACTAGCCATCTTTAAAGCACTTAGAGAGACATCAACCCCAATTAATAATTTCGGTTTACCACCCACGGTTGCATAAACATTCCCTGGACCACAACCGATATCAACCACAATTTTGTCATCCCAACTACCCATTACGGCCTGCCAACGTTCTTTAAAAGGTTGGCTACGGTGACTAGTTTCAAAGTATTCTTTCCCCCATTTTGGATGTCCAAAAAAGTCGCTGTTAGCCTGCATACCTTTTGTAAAAACTGGGATTGGACAGATAGGAAAGTCCTCGCTTTGCCAATCTACAATTGCATCGGAAGTTAGGTAAGGTTTCAACCGCGAGTACGCAGAATCTTCCATTCTTTCTCCTTAAGTGTTTCCTGTAAAACGAGTAGCAATTATTACTGCCAAGTTTTTATGATATCAATATTTTTTCTCTAATTTAGTATGATTATAATAATTTGACGGTAAAAGATAAAAAGAGTTGATAAAGGTATGTTTATTTATATTTAATTAAATATAAATTTGATATTTAGCTTTTTATTTTTAATTGTGAATTAGCTAAAGTATTGTAAAACCATGCTATGGAAAAGTACTAATATCAAAGTACTTTTATTTATCAGATGTTTGTATCATGCCTTTTAAACTAAAATTTTGGAGTAAAAGTAATAGCTAATTTACTTGAAAATTAACTCAAATCCGGACTTTTTTTAATTTATAGTCCATACTTATTCTTAATGTAATTTTTAAAATCATCAAGAATGTACTCGTAATTTAAGATATTTCAATAAGAATATCCGACGTAAGATAGAAAGTAATTAGGAAATTTTCATCTCTAAGAAAGAAGTCAAAAGAGGGATGCTTGCATTAGAACTAATACAACAGTCTATGCCTTTTCATTGTGCAGAGACTAATTGTAAACCGTATATACAAAGTAAAATTTTATGAAGGTACAGCCAGAAATTACTTATCGTGGTGTGGAGAAAACAGAAGCAATAGACTCATTAGTAAATTCCAAGATTGTTAAGCTAGAAAAGTTTTGCGACCATATCAATAGTTGTCGTGTAGCCATCGAAAAAGCACACGACCATCCAACTAGCGGTTCTCCTTATCGAGTACGTTTAGATGTTACCGTATCACCATCCCACGAATTAGCAGTAGACCGCAGCCCCGATACTGGAACTCAGTACGAACCGGTAGATGCAGTAATTCGTCATGCTTTCGATTCTATGGAGCGTCAATTAAAAGAACTTAATGAACGACAGCGAGGTGAATAAGTTGTTACGCATTTAATTCGTATAATCTTAGCAACCAAGATGGTCGCACTAGAATATTTGTAAGTTTTTGATTTTTTAATTTAGCTGCACATCAGCTTAGAACTCTGAGGATTTCTAATAGATTGTGACTGCTCGGAATGACAAACAAGCTCCAGTTAGGGTAATCGCAGAGACGGGGGTTTACAACCCCCGATAATATTGAAAGTAACGCACCATGCTAACTGTTATGACTCTTAGATTCAAAGATTAAGTTAGTGAGATATTACGAAACTCACCTATAGCAGTTGGATTTTCAACATCACGCTCATTAGCGATTGTTAGATATAAAATGCTCAGAAATAATATTGGTCGGTTAAAATTCTTCTCCTTCTCCTCATCTTTTACCAGATTTTTGATAACATCAACATACCCGTTTCTTAACAGATAAATTGAGATGAGCAAAGGCACGTTATTTGATAAAGTTTGGGATTTACACACAGTTGGTACCCTTGCTTCTGGACAAACGCAACTATTTATCGGACTGCATCTAATTCATGAAGTAACAAGTCCTCAAGCCTTTGCTATGCTTAGGGAACGGGGTTTGAAGGTATTGTTCCCGAATCGCACGGTGGCAACGGTTGACCATATCGTACCTACTGAGAATCAAGCCCGTCCTTTTGTTGATACTTTGGCAGAAGAAATGATGCAAGCGCTTGAAACGAATTGTAAAGAGAATGGCATAACTTTTTACAATATTGGTACGGGAAATCAAGGTATTGTTCACGTAATTGCTCCCGAACAAGGACTTACCCAACCGGGGATGACCATTGCATGTGGTGATAGTCACACTTCAACTCACGGTGCTTTTGGTGCGATCGCCTTTGGAATTGGTACTTCTCAAGTACGGGATGTGTTAGCTTCGCAAACCCTTGCTCTGTCTAAGTTGAAAGTCCGTAAAATCGAAGTTAACGGGACTCTAAAACCGGGTGTTTACGCTAAAGATGTAGTTTTACATATTATCCGTACCCTCGGAGTGAAAGGTGGTGTCGGATACGCCTACGAATACGCAGGTAGCACCTTTGAAGAAATGAATATGGAAGAGCGGATGACTGCTTGTAACATGTCCATTGAAGGAGGGGCAAGATGCGGTTATGTTATTCCCGATAAAGTTACTTATGAATACCTCAAAGGTAAAGACTTTGCACCCAAAGGAGAAGATTGGGAAAAAGCCGTTGCTTGGTGGGAATCCATCCGTAGTGATGCGGATGCGGAATATGATGATGTCGTAGTATTTGAGGCCGCAGATATTCCGCCTACCGTTACATGGGGAATCACCCCCGGACAAGGAATAGGAATTAATCAAGCCGTACCAAAACCTGAAGAATTACCTTCAGAAGACCGAGTTATTGCTGAAGAAGCCTATAGCTACATGGATTTAGCACCCGGTAATCCCATCGAAGGTACTAAGATAGACGTTTGCTTTATTGGTAGCTGTACCAACGGAAGAATCAGCGACCTCCGGGAAGCCGCGAAAATTGCTAAAGGAAATCATGTAGCAAAAGGAATCAAAGCTTTTGTGGTTCCAGGTTCCGAAAGAGTTAAGAAAGAAGCCGAAAAAGAAGGACTAGATAAAATTTTTGAAGCAGCGGGATTTGAATGGAGAGAACCCGGATGTTCCATGTGCTTAGCAATGAACCCCGATAAATTGCAGGGAAGACAAATCAGCGCTTCCTCCTCCAACCGCAACTTTAAAGGAAGACAAGGTTCAGCTTCCGGAAGAACATTATTGATGAGTCCCGCTATGGTCGCTGCTGCTGCGATTAAAGGTACTATTGCAGATGTCAGGGAGTTGATAAAGAGTTAGGAGTCAAGAGTTAGGAGTTAGAAGTTAGGAGTTAGAAGTTATTTCTCC
>CAKZYM010000535.1 GCA_937884685.1 uncultured Calothrix sp. | reverse complement strand
GTTACGGTGGTGGGGCGAGTATCTCTGATACCAACCAATTCAACTTGGTCGCCCACTTTGACTTTTCCACGCTCGATTCTACCGGTTGCTACGGTACCACGACCTGTAATGGAGAATACGTCTTCTACAGCCATCAAGAAAGGCTTATCTACAGCACGTTCGGGAGTAGGAATAAAACCATCTACTTGTTCCATCAATTCGTAGATTTTATCTACCCACTCGTCTTCACCTTTCTTCATGCTGGGGTTAGCAATCATTTTTTCTAAAGCTTGCAAACCAGAACCTGAAACTACGGGAATATCGTCGCCGGGGAAATCGTAGTCGCTAAGAAGTTCGCGGACTTCCAATTCGACCAACTCCAATAATTCATCATCATCCACCATGTCTTGCTTGTTTAAGAAGACTACGAGGCTAGGTACACCAACCTGCTTCGCTAACAGAATATGTTCGCGGGTTTGAGGCATGGGGCCATCAGCAGCAGACACCACGAGAATTGCACCGTCCATTTGCGCTGCACCAGTGATCATGTTCTTCACATAGTCAGCGTGTCCAGGACAATCTACGTGAGCGTAGTGACGACCATCAGTTTCATATTCCACGTGGGAAGTATTGATAGTAATACCCCGCGCTTTTTCTTCAGGAGCGTTGTCGATATCATCGTACTTCTTCTGTGCTGACTGACCCAAAGCGGATAAAGTCATGGTGATGGCTGCTGTCAACGTGGTTTTACCGTGGTCAACGTGGCCAATAGTACCGATATTAACGTGTGGTTTATTTCTTTCAAATTTTTCGCGTGCCATTTATCCTCGTTTCCTTTAATAACTATGCGTTCCCTTGTTTTTAGCGATAATTGCCTCAGCCACGTTGCGAGGCACCTCTTCGTAGTTACTAAACTGCATCGAGAAAATACCCCGACCTTGGGTTTTTGACCGAATGTCAGTTGCGTAACCAAACATTGCTGCCAGTGGCACTTTAGAAGTTACCGTGGCTAAGCCCTCTTCAGACCCCGTGCCTTCAATTTGACCGCGACGAGAGTTGAGGTCGCCAATGACATCCCCAAGGAATTCTTCGGGTACTTCTACCTCAACTTTCATCAATGGCTCTAACAGCACTGGTGAAGCTTTCATCACCGCTTCTTTCATCGCCATTGAACCGGCAATTTTGAAAGCCATTTCCGAAGAGTCTACATCATGATAAGACCCATCGACCAATGTTGCTTTAACATCAATTAATGGATACCCAGCTATAATACCGGATTCGCTGGTTTCTTTCATTCCCTGCTCGACGGGGCCGATATACTCTTTGGGTATCGAACCACCGGTAATTTTGGAGACGAATTCAAAACCGCTTCCCTGGTCTGCGGGTTCCAAGTTAACAACTACGTGACCGTATTGACCTTTACCACCGCTCTGACGGATGAATTTGCCTTCAATTCCATTGACTTGCTTGCGGATTGTTTCGCGATAGGCAACTTGTGGGGCACCAACGTTAGCTTCTACTTTAAATTCTCGCAGCATTCTATCTACTAGAATTTCTAGGTGCAGTTCTCCCATTCCCGCAATCACTGTTTGATTGGTTTCTGGGTTGACGCTAACTCGGAAGGTTGGGTCTTCTTCCGAAAGTGACTGTAATGCTTTGCCTAATTTCTCCATGTCCGCTTTGGTTTTGGGTTCAACCGCAACGGATATTACTGGTTCTGGAATATAAAGCGATTCCAATATAACCGGAGAATCTTGTTCGCAGAGCGTATCGCCTGTTAAGGTGTCTTTCAAACCTACAGTCGCTCCTAAATCTCCCGCACAAAGTTGTTCGACATCTTGTCGGTTGTCTGCTTTCATTACAACCAACCGGGAAATTCGTTCTTTTTTCCCTTTAGTAGAGTTGTAAACGTAACTGCCTTTTTTCAGCACGCCAGAATAAACCCGCACAAATGTCAAACGACCATAGGGGTCAGCCATGACTTTAAAAGCTAAAGCCGCTAGAGGAGCTTCATCGTCAGCAGGTCTTTCAACGGTCTCACCACTAGGTAAGGTACCTTGAATTGGAGGTACTTCTAATGGAGATGGCAAATAATCTACCACCCCATCGAGCAATAGCTGTACGCCTTTATTTTTGAATGCCGAACCGCAAAGCATCGGCACCATAGTTCCGCCGATTGTACCTTCACGTAAAGCAAGGCGAAGTTCCTCTTCGGTAAGCTCTTCGCCCTCGAAGTACTTAGTCATCAAGTCATCTGAGGTTTCCGCTACCGCTTCAACAAGCTTGGTGCGATATTCTTGAGCTAGTTCAAGCATTTCGTTCGGTATATCCTGCTCTTCAATATCGGTGCCCTGGTCATTGTTGTAAATAAAGGCACGCATTTTCACCAAATCAATAATGCCACCAAATTCGCTTTCGCTACCAATAGGCAATTGAATGGGAATAGCATTAGCTCGCAGTCGGTCGCGTACTTGTTCGTAAACCTTATAAAAGTTTGCCCCAGTGCGGTCCATCTTGTTAACAAAGATGATTCTCGGTACCTTGTAACGGTCTGCTTGTCGCCAAACTGTCTCTGTCTGAGGCTGCACGCCGCCCACAGAACATAAAACCGTAATTACACCATCCAATACCCGCATAGAACGTTCAACTTCAATAGTGAAGTCCACATGACCGGGGGTATCGATAATGTTGATTTGATGGTCATTCCAACTGGTACTAATCGCAGCAGCAGTGATAGTAATACCCCGCTCCCGTTCTTGTGCCATCCAGTCGGTGACAGCCGTTCCCTCGTGAACTTCACCTATTTTGTGAATGATGCCGGAGTAAAACAGTATTCTTTCTGT
>CAKZYM010000534.1 GCA_937884685.1 uncultured Calothrix sp. | reverse complement strand
GCTTTTTTGAGATTTTCAGCTATTTGGGTAACTTGTTTTAATTCTACTTTTAAATCATTTGCAATATTTTTCACAACTGCATAACTTTCGGGATGTACTGCTGTGTTATCTAAGGGATTTTCACCACCGCGAATTCTTAAGAAACCTGCTGCTTGTTCAAATGCTTTTGGTCCTAATTTCGGAACTTTTAATAATTGACGACGATTTTTGAAGGCTCCGTTTTCGTTTCTATATTGAACTATATTATTAGCAACGGTTGATGAAATTCCAGAGACAGAAGTTAAAAGTTCTTTAGATGCTGTATTTAAGTCAACTCCGACGTAGTTAACACAACTTTCTACGGTTTCTTCTAGTTTCTTTTTGAGCAATTTTTGGTCTACGTCGTGTTGATATTGTCCCACTCCGATTGATTTGGGGTCGATTTTTACTAATTCAGCGAGGGGGTCTTGTAAACGACGACCAATACTAATAGCTCCACGGACGGTAATATCTAAATCGGGAAATTCTTCGATTGCTACTTTACTAGCTGAATATATAGATGCACCCGATTCGTTTACCATGACTTTGATTGGTTTCAGTTGCATGTTTTGCAAAACTTCCATCACAAATTCGTCGGTTTCGCGGGAAGCTGTTCCGTTACCAATCGCGATTAATCCGACCTGATATTTTTCCATCAGATTTTGGAGTGTTTTCGCGGCTTCGCTACGTTTTCCGGCTCCGGTATGGGGAAATATGGCTTGATACTCTAAAAATTTCCCGGTTTCATCTAATATTGCGACTTTACACCCAGTTCTAAATCCAGGGTCTATTGCGACTGCGGGTTTCATCCCTGCTGGTGCTGATAATAATAAGTTACGTAAATTGGTTTCAAATGTTTTGATTGATTCAATATCTGCATATTCTTTTTTCTCGGATATGACTTCATTTGTCAGCGAGTTTTTCATCAATCGGTTAAATGCATCTTTGAGCATTTGCTGATAAAACTTGCGAATTTCTGGTTGTCTGCTGCGGATTTCTTGGGATTCTAAATATTCGAGTACATAGTCTTCATCAAAAGCAATTTCGTAACTTAATATTTTCTCCTTTTCTCCCCGACATAAAGCCAGCATATTATGAGGTGCAATATTACGAACTCTCATTTGATAATCGCGGTACATTTCGTACTTTGTCGTACCTTCGGGATGTTCGTCTTTTATATTAGAAACAAATACTCCTTCTTCTAACAGCATTTCGCGCAAATATGCCCTTAAAGAAGCTTTTTCTGCGACTTCTTCTGCTAAAATATCGCTGGCACCTTTGAGCGCATCTTCTGCGGTTTTAACTTCTTTTTCTGGATTTTTTAGATTAATATATTTAGCTGCTTCTGCATTCAAGTCAGCGGAAGCACCATTTTTCACGTTTACTGATTTTATCAACTCAGCTAACTTATCAAGTCCTTTTTCCTTCGCAATAGTAGCCCGAGTCCGACGTTTGGGACGAAATGGTAAATATAAATCTTCCAATTCGGTTTTTTGCAAACATAATTCGATTTGCTTTTTCAATTCATCAGTGAGTTTACCTTGTTCTTCAATAGCATTTAATATTACTGATTTTCTATCTTCTAATTCTGTAAGATAAGTGAACCTATCGGACAAATCGCGCAACTGAGTTTCGTTCATTTCCCCAGTACGCTCCTTACGGTAACGTGCGACAAAAGGGATAGTTGCACCTTCAGCGAATAATTCCAGCGCGTTTTGTACCTGAAAAGGTTTTAGATTAAGTTCAGTGGCTAACAGTTGGGGAATATTCAACATCATTCTGCGATTCTTAAACGAACACTACATAAAAGGTAATTTTACGCCCTATATTATTTCAGGGGTATTAGTATATAGTGATAAGCTAATATACCGGCACCATAAGAAAACATTCGGATTATTAATCCGACGAGCTGTTGGTATAAGCAAGGTGTTGCAGCAAAATGCTACAAGGTGTAATATTTACTACATACGCTCCTTGCCGCAGCTTTATCATATTTGCACAAAAGCAAATGCTTTGAATTCGGAGTTGAGAAAAGATGGCTTTGTTTTTTCTGATTCCACTTTTTATCTGTGTAATTACTGGCTATATTTACAATAGATGTAACGATGAAGTGGGATATCTCGTAGGCTTATTTGGAATTATTAGTCTTGTTTTGAGCTTGATTTTAGCACCTTGGGAAATCCAAGTTTTACTATTGTTAGTAGTATTATTTACTACTAAGAAATTATTACTGAAAAATGAGTATAAGCTCAAGGAAGGCAAGAGAGAATAGCGGAAAGTGCGGTCTTGGGGAACCTTCTTTTGGGTACCTCTCTCCGAGAGATGCTGCGTTAGCGCAGCGAGACAATAGTCTTAGACTGCTATTTTAGGGAACGGGACACTATTCCTTGTCTCACCGCAACGGAGTGATTCCCAAGATTAACTTATCAAGACAAATAATTGGTAATTGGTAATTAGTAATTAGTAAAAGAAAATAAAAAAGGGGAATTTGGGAATATTTTGTTCGCTTGATATCTACAGCAAGCAAGATGCTCCACAACCTAACATTTATTTTTTTATAAATTAGGATGTTCCCTTTCAAAAGTAAATACTAAGCTAATATTCAGCTTGAATAAATGTATAAGTATTATCAATTACCAATTACCAATTATTTATTTGCTCAAATATTATCGATATAAAATCAAA
>CAKZYM010000533.1 GCA_937884685.1 uncultured Calothrix sp. | reverse complement strand
CCCGTGTCCAGAAGGCGAAATTATTTTTTGCACTCAATTTGGCTTTTATAACGCTTATGATTATAATCAATCTGAACCTATCTTAGACCCATTATTAATTCATGCTGAGTTGATAATGGAAAATAATGAGCGTTTAGAGGAAACCGCCAAACGTATTTTTATGAAATATATTAAGGATAGAAAGCAAAATGCTTGAGGCTGAGAATAAGCGACCATCAGGTTCTGCTGGATATAAATACTATAGTGAAAAATTTACTAATCAGTATGGCGTAAATAAGGCTCCCGTCTTCAAAGGTTGAAACCCTTATCCTGTAATACTTTTGAATTTTGACTTCCGCGCAGCGGTACTAGTAGCATATTCTTTTATGGTCATAGATTCGCCCGAAACATATTCATCACGAACTGCTTGAATTTCTGCTGTGGAAAGTGCATCATCTTCGTAAAGCGCTTCTTCGGCTTCAAAAATTTGTTGGTCAATTATTTCTTGAAGCTGACATTTTTCTTCTAAATCAAGGGAAGAAATTACTTCTGCTAGAGTTTCTAAGAAGAGTTTAAGTTTAATAATGGCTGGCATTTTTTCCTGATTGAGTGTTTGCTTTTTTATCTAATATCATCATTCAGATTTTAACATTTATAGTTTGTTTAATAGTTAATAACAATTAGTATCCAAATTTACAGGTTCAAACTTTGTGATAAATTTTATTTTAGTAATTTTAATCACTGATTTACATTAAATGGGAACCACTGTTGCAATGCACTACAAAGTTTCAAAAAAGCTGGGTCTAGACATCTTCTTACAGAAACTCGATTCGTAATTTGACGATAAATAGCAGATGAACGAGGTGTTTTGGATATTTTTAAAACATCTTCCACAGCTTTTTTCGGGTCAGCAGGTTTTGACATATCAACATCCCATAAACCTCTTTGTTCTAACCATTCCCGCATAGATAAATTTTTTTGTCTAAATCTAAATGCTTGCTCTACAACAGGGGTATCCTGTAATATCCAAGCTTCTAACTCTGGATCAATTACAATTACAATAAAATTATTTACTTCCCACCCAGTCTTCAACATATTGTTACTAATGTTATTTTCAATACCCTCTACACCAGGAGAACCTTCCCAAGCATTATCCAAAGCTATAACAGCATAACGATGTGTCTTTTGGTAGGGGCGTAAAAATTCATGAGCGCGAGTATAAACTCCTGGGTCACTTCCGCTTTCATCTACAATTAAATCTTGACTCGGGTCAAATTCAAAATTGCTAATTTTTAGACTCAAATAAAATTTTTCTCTGGTTAAAAAACCATTAAATGTAGCTTCCATGTTTT
Organism: uncultured Calothrix sp.; assembly: GCA_937884685.1. Taxonomy (GTDB): domain Bacteria; phylum Cyanobacteriota; class Cyanobacteriia; order Cyanobacteriales; family Nostocaceae; genus Rivularia. The sequence continues at coordinate 1,070 of CAKZYM010000533.1, read as the reverse complement.
TATCTGCTAGCATAAAAATACAATCTCTCATCCAAGTACCCCCGCAGCAAACAAGGAGCCCAAATCGATACCTCCTTGCCAATCTTGCAATCGTGGATGTTGTTTTCCTTGTATAGCTTTCGCACCATTCTCATTACTTGCTTGCATCAAAATAATCGACTCTAAAGCTGTATGGGCTAAAACTACCGGAGAATGAGTAGACACAAAAACTTGAGAATTATACACAGAACTTAAAGATTGCAAAACTACTTCTATTGCTCTGGGATGAATTCCGTTTTCTGGTTCTTCTAAAAAAATCAAATCAGCAACTTTAGGTAAATAAGGCAGAATAGTCAAAGCTAAAATATGTAGAGTTCCATAAGACAATCCCGAAGATGTAACCATGTGGTTCCCTAAGTAAGTTAACTTCAAATAAGCGTGATAATCTTCTTCTCTTTGAATCGCTTCTATTTTGACAATATTAGGTAAAGCCATTTTGATATGCTCTACCCAAGCCTCAAATAAATCTGGTTCTTCCTGTTGCAAATTCATTACCAGCCAAGGTAGATTAGCAGCATCGGCACGTAAATTTTTTGGCTGACCTGGAGGACAGGCTTTTCGCAACAATTGCCAACTAGGTTCATAGCGCATTACCCCTTTTTTTAATAAGTCTATAAACCAATTAGTTGCAGAAAAATTAGTTAAATCCCGTGGTACATTTGCTAAAGCTAATTCCTGGCGTTCTAAGTTTAATCTTGGTTGATATGTGCTATGTAATTCCGATTTTAAAGTAACTGGACTACCATTTGTTCTATCAATAATTTTTTGCCAGGAATGGAGAAGTTGTTCTCCTATGAGCCAACCTTGTTCGGGTTCATAAACTTCTTCGGGCAGAATATAAAGAAATTCATCGGTTACATGAAGTTCAATTTTATTAAATATTTTAAATATTATTTCATAACGCAAACTATGAGGACGTTGCTTGCTATTTTGTTGTACTTTGAGTAAAGAATTTTGAAGTAAATTATGAATAATTTCTTCAGGTAAATTAGCTTCTATAGCAAAACCAAAATATTCTCCTCTTCTATAAT
>CAKZYM010000532.1 GCA_937884685.1 uncultured Calothrix sp. | reverse complement strand
TGGTAATGCAGCTGCTTTCCTATGTAGCGATTTAGCAAGCGGAATTACAGGTCAGGTTCTTTACGTTGATGCAGGATACGAAATTACAGGAATGTAATCGTTAAATTTCCGATTTTTTTAATATTTTTTCTTATTTGTCGTATCCGGAATTATTAGCCATCAGATTATAAATCTGGGGCTAATAAGATTCAAGCAAATACTAAGATAAATCAAAAGATAGTGAGATTGAAGCAGCAGAATAATACTATATAGCGATAGCCACTACTTCCCTAGATTATTTAACTTTAATTATTTTAATTATTTATGTCAGAAAACGAATCTGGTGTAAACCCATCCATCTCCGAACAAGAGCAAAATTTTTTTGTGGTTGGTATTGGTGCATCCGCAGGGGGACTCCGCGCTTTAGAAGAGTTTTTCGAGCATATGCCAACTGATAGTGGGGCTGCTTTTGTGGTGATTCAACACCTTTCACCAGACTTCAAAAGCTTGATGAAGGAGTTGCTAGAGCGGCGTACCCGCATGGCAATATATCGGGTGAAGGAAGGAATGGTATTGCAACCTAATTCAGTTTATTTGATTCCTCCCGGTAAAAATTTAGTCTTAGAAAATCGAAAGCTACATTTATTAGAACAAGAAGAGCGCAGCCGTCACGGGCTAAATTTTCCCATAGACATTTTTTTGGAATCTTTGGCTAAAACCTATGTGGAAAGAGCTATTGGTGTAATTTTATCGGGGACTGGTAGCGATGGAACCAACGGTTTAAGGGCAATTAATGAAGCTGGAGGGTTTGCGATGGTGCAAGAACCCACTACGGCTGAATTTGATGGGATGCCTAGAACTGCCATTGCAACGGGGGTAGTGGATAGAATTTTATCACCACAGGAATTAGCTGAGACTATTACTCAGTTGGTACAATCGCCGAATCTACATTCTGAAGGTGATAACAATAATCAATTAGAGCTATCTAAGCCCCATCATTTGGAGCGCATTGCCAGTATTTTGGCTATTCACGAGCAAACCGATTTTTCACATTACAAAACCACGACTCTATCCCGACGCATTCACCGTCGCTACTTAATAACTGGTTGCAAAAATCTGGATGAATTTGTTCGTCTATTAAACATATCTTCCGAAGAAAGAGCAATTTTACGTCAGGACTTACTGATCAGCGTTACTCAGTTTTTTCGAGATCCGACAGCTTGGGATGTATTGGAAACTGAGGTAATTCCTCAATTAATTGCTAAAGCTAATCCTCAAGAAGAGTTACGCTGCTGGGTAACTGCTTGTGCTACGGGAGAGGAAGCTTATTCTTTAGCAATATTATTCGACGAAGCAGTTGCTAAATCTGATAAACCCATCAGATTTAAAATCTTTGCTACCGATATTGATAAAGCAGCATTAGAAAAAGCAACTCAAGGTATTTATCCCCTAACTATTAATAAAAATGTTAATCCCGAACGATTAGAACGTTATTTTGTACGGAAAGATAATTGCTTGCAGGTAATTCGCAAACTTAGAGAAAAACTATTATTCGCACCGCACGACTTGACTAAAGATGCTGGTTTTACTCGCATGGATTTAATCAGCTGTCGTAATGTTCTGATTTACTTGCAATCTAATTTACAACAACAAGTATTACGCAATCTGCATTTCTCTTTAGCATCTAAAGGATTTTTGTTCTTAGGAGAAGCAGAAAATTTGGGCTACATCGAATCAGAATTCCAGCATATCGATACAAAAAATAAAATTTATCAAAAACTGCGAGATGTCAGATTAAATATTCCCGTAAAGAGTATCGAAAAAACTTCCCATCAAATATTTCCTTTCATATCATCAAAAAAACAATCGGAAAGTAATATCGAACCAATGCTGGATAAAGCCTTTAGTGGTTTTCTAGCTAAATACAAGGCTACCTGTTTCTTAGTCGATAGAGAACATAAACTGTTTCACAGCTTTAATGATGACATTAACATTTTAAAAGTACCTTTCGGCAGAACGACAACCGATATTACTAAAATGATTGTTAGCGATTTACAGCTACCTTTAATTACCGCGCTTCATCGTGCTAAGCAAGACCATTCAACAGTTTCTTACACGAGTATAAAAGTAGAATTAGAAAATCGGGAATCCAACCTCAAGCTGGAAGTTACCTACCACGAAAGCAATAAATTAGCTTCGGATTTCTTTGCAATTGTCATTCAAGAAGATGAAGTTCCCCATCAGCCTGCGGGAGAAAAATTTGAAGCTGATGCAGAAGCTTCTCAAAGAATTATGGAACTGGAGTACGAGCTACAGCAAACTCGCGAGAATCTGCAAGCAGTCATTGAAGAATTAGAAACTACTAATGAAGAACAACAGGCTACAAATGAGGAGTTGACAGCTTCTAATGAGGAGTTACAAA
>CAKZYM010000531.1 GCA_937884685.1 uncultured Calothrix sp. | reverse complement strand
CCTGCAACGTTAACCATTGCTCCAGCATCCCCATTGGTGAAGTGGTGAGCTACGGGGAAGTCGGGGTTATCTCTAATGAAACGACGTAGATAGTAATGATTCACTAATCCTACGTGAACTTCACCACGTCCTAATGCTTTGACTATAGCAACGTTATTTCCATATTTTTTGACATCGTTGGCTTTCATCGCTTTGAGCCATTCCAATGTCCTTTCTTCACCTTCTTTGACTCGCATTGCTGTTACAAATGACTGAAAGGAACCATTAGTAGGTGCCCATGCGACTTTTCCGCGCCATTTTGGCTCGGTTAATTCCCATACGTCTTTGGGTAGTTCGCTTTCTTGAACTAGCTTTGTATTATAATCAACTACGCGAGCGCGACCGGATACTCCTATCCACTTTCCTGATGGAGAACGAAAACGTTCATCTACTTCCTCAAGTATTTCTGCGGGAATTTCTTGAGTACGCTGCTTTTGCTCCAAACTTCCTAAAGCTCCTGCGTCTTGTCCGAAGAATACGTCAGCTTTACTGTTTTCTCCTTCCTCTAAAAGTGCGATCGCCAATTGTGAGGTTTTACCGTAGCGCACTTCAATATCAAGATTTAAGTCCTTCTCCGCTTGCTCAATGATGGGGGAAACTAGCTTCTTGTTTCTACCGGAATAAACAATGAGAGTTTTAGGTTGGCTGAGTGCTTCACATCCCGCGCTGATGGACAAGGAAGCAATCAATCCCGCTAATAATAATTTTTGTCGCATCTTTTTCTCTTCTCTTTAGTAAAACAATTAGCAGTTTCGGGTTAAGTCATACAGACGTTACGCTGTAATATTTCATGTTAAGCATTACATTTTAACGTTATATTTAACGCTAATAGTATTATTGAAGCCTTAGTCAAGGTTAATCAAGCTACTACAATAGTTATCTCAACTAGATAAAAATCTAATTTTTTTTAATCAAATAGCATGATTAGCCCTCATATTATTTCTCTGTAGCTTCACTTAATAGCTGTAATTAACGATAACATTTATCAACATCTCTGTAATGTATAGCGATTACAATTGATTTTTAGCCGCACTAATACTTAATTACGTAAGTTTTAAAAGATTCGTTTTCCCGTAATTGTCGGGAGGTATTAATATGATTTCACGTCTCTACAAAACCTTTAATAAATTTCAATATCTTATAGAGACGGGATACATTTCTAAGTCTCTAAAAGTTTGAAATTCTAACCGATTCATGATTAACCCATAGAAGAGACAATCTAAAATTTAAAATTAACAAGTCGAAGCAACCAGGTAGTGATTAACAAGGACAAAGTAAGAAACGCAGGGTACACCACTCCTATTCACCATGCTTAACTAGAAATAAATGAAAAATAATAAGCAAAATTAGTTTTTCCAATTTTTACCAAGCTTGCGGATGCTTCAATTATTTGAGGTTACTGTTAAGATTGCAAAAATCGAAATCGAAGTAAATCCCGTGAAATAGTTAATACACCTATCGAAACTCATCCAACCGACATTACTTTCCTGTAGCGTTAGTAATCCGTGAATTGTTGAGAATAAAAAGCAAATTAAACCGATGTTTCTTCGGTTTTTCAGCAGAGTGACCCGTTAACTTCTAACTAACACATTTTCAAAACCTCATACAGTAAAGCTTTCAGCCAAAGTAAAAAATGGGCTAGTTTCATTTGTTGTGAAGGTTTTTAACACTTTTAACCTTCATCGGAGGCTCACATCTTGCACCATTATCGTTAAGCTCGAATACCCGCCTCGGAATCAATTCCGAGGCTAATATATAAAGTACGTTAAAATGCACTAAAAGCCTTGTTCAGTCTGATTTATCAGACTTTGTGTTTGAGCTTAAGAATTTATTCCAAGGTGGTTGTTGAAAATGGTGCAAGATGTCAGTTAATGAGCTTATGAATGTAACTAGAGAACAGCACAACAGAGTTAGAAGGAATAGGGCTACAATATAGGCAATTAAAACAAAGTAGCCAGTTACCGACTCAACATTAACTGTCATACTTAATGTGATAATTTAAGCTTGATAATCCACAACTAACCATAAATTACCCTTGCAAAAATCATAGTACTTATTGCAACAAATTAACACTTATTTTTTTACTTTTTTAAATACTTAAGTGCTAGGCAAATGAGCCGGAAGCACACTAATTGCAGCTATTGCAACATAAACTAAAGCGAAACGAGTTTCTAGTAATGCTACGGAATGAAATCTAGCTTTTTGATACCACTTACGAAAACTGACTATTACAGCAAACTTAATTAATACAACAGTAAATGCTAAAGCAGTAAATAATTTTAACCAGCCGAGAATAAAAAATCCGGTGACAATCAGACTAGCTATTAAATGATACAGAATACCAGGCTTGAAAGAACTAGTTTTCTTACGACGCAATTTGATAGTAAAAATAGCGCTACCAAAGAATAAAGTATTTAACATCCAAATTGTTATCGCTTCTACAGAAAGATTTCCCGTTGTAGCAGCATAAGCCAAAGGAGTTGATAAACAGATAGCAGCAAAAATAACTAATTCATTAAGAATAGATTTATGCTTTCGTTTAATTACTGCGATTACGTCAAATATCAACGCAAAAGCTACTATTGCATAAATCCAAATCAAGATTGGAGACTGAATCCACAACCAACCCGCTATCCACACAGCTATAATTCCATAAATTCCAGCCCAAATTGCATATCTAGGCTTCCATTTGCTACGTTGTTTTACTTGAACAACAAGAGGATGTTCTGCTTGCAAAGCAAAAAAACTACACAGTAATGCTAAATTTGTGCAATAGTTCCAGGTTTGAGCTAAAGCTGCTCCCGTAAGAAAAGAACCCAACCAAACAATCAATACACCATGCTCTGGAGAAAAAGTCGGTTTAACCCAATTCCGAAAATTAGCTTTTGTTAGTAGCTGTTCTGCGTTAGATATCGTCGCTAACTCATTCACGCGCTTTACTCCTAATGACTCAAAAGGCAAAAAAATCTTTTAAAAGAGATGCTCGTCTGAGCATTTAGATAAATATTGTTTTGAAGAACCTTTAACTGTTATTAGCTATAATTATAGTCCCTCTTGGATTATTTGATAAAGATTTGCAATAAATTAGCTAGAGATAATTATTGCTAATCTTAATTTCTCCATATATGCCCAGTGTTACGCAATACATCTTGACTGCATACAATTATTTAAAATTATTTGCAATAAGTTATAAGGTAGTATATAAAGATTTAGGGAAAGTTAAATAAACACAGACTATAAATATTGGAGGGTAGATGAGATTTGAACAATAAATGCTAGCAAACTCAATTTTTATTTTTTCTTGATAGGTAAAAATATATAAAGAATGACTATAGCAAGAGCAAAAACAGCATATGCTTCATTGATTAATACTGTTAAGACGGTGATGTTAGGAACAGTTAGTACTGAGAATATGCCTAATGTTAGCTATGCACCATTTGTTATAGATGAAGCTAAAAACATTTATATTTTTGTCAGTAGATTTTCCATTCATGCTGATAATCTTCAGGCAAATCCTCAAGCTAGTCTAATGCTTATTGAAAATGAAACTAAAAGTAAACAAATTTTTGCCCGTCGTCGTTTAACTTACTCTTGCAACGCTACAAAGTTAGATAAGGGCAGTAATCAATGGGAGCATATAGCCAATCAGTTTGAGAAACGATTTGGGAATATTGTTTATATGTTCCGTAATCTGCCAGATATTAATATTATTAAATTTGCTCCTTATAAAGGTATTTTTATAATGGATTTTGGTTTGACTTATAAAATTAAATCATCAGATTTAAATCAACTTATTTATATTTCAGAAGATGAAAATATAGATGAATGAAGCTAATTTTTCATAAATATATTTTTAGGCTATATATATGAATAAAATATATTCTTTTAATTGAATTGAATTGAATTTATTTTTTGATAATTAATCTATAAATGCTATATATATCAGCTATTTATCATCATACAGTTTGATTTTGTGATTATCTTTTAAAGGTCGAAAAGTATATGTAATTTTTTGAAATGTAATTGAAAACTTTTATCAAGATACTTGATATTCTATTTCAATAAGTGTACTATGTGGTGAAATTGTTGATGCTGCATATAAATATATCGATGCTTTGACTAAAGCTCGTGATAGCTTGGATATTGAAGCATAATAGATTTCATCTAATTCTCCACTTCATCTACTTAAAAATATTTAGTCTTTAACTACTTAAATTTAATTATCAGCCCCTGGGTCGGCACACTCTTTCACCAATTATCAGAGGCTTTTCTTAAT
>CAKZYM010000530.1 GCA_937884685.1 uncultured Calothrix sp. | reverse complement strand
AGCATTAAGCAATCAGCTAAAACCAAACAAAGTTATTTCACGGAAAATTTTAGGAGAATGGCTAGCAATATTTCGGGGAGTTGATGGTAAACCCGTAGCTTTACAAGATAGGTGCATTCATAGAAATAGTCGTCTATCTAAAGGTAAAGTTTGTCAGGGAAAAATCCAATGTCCTTATCACGGTTGGGAATACGATAATACCGGTAAAGTTGTGAGAGTACCTTCAGAAGGAGATAATTTCTGTCAAAGCAAAATGCGAAAATCCCAATCTTATCAAACTCTAGAACAAGATGATTACGTTTACGTGCGTTTATCCCCCAACCCTTCCGAGGATTTTACACCTTTTAAAATGCCTTTTTACCAACAACCAGGATGGGAAACTGTCAAAGTAATCAATCGGTTTCAAAATAACGTCACTAACTGTGCTGAAAATTTTATCGATATTCCCCATACAGCTTCGGTTCATCCCGGAATATTTCGTAAATCAACTCAACAACAGTTAGAAATGACTGTAGAAAGACATAATGGTAAAGTTTTCGCAGAATATCGCAATGAAACAACCAATTTAGGTTGGTTTTCAAAATTCCTAAATCAAAAGGGTGAACAAATTCGTCATATTGATAGCTTTCATATGCCGAATGTTACCAGCGTTGAATACGATATATCAAGCAGGAGAAGATTGTTTATTACCAGTCAGTGTATTCCGGAAACAGAAGATTCGACTTTGGTTTACACCTACGTCACCTATAATTACGGGATTTGGAATAAATTAGCAAAACCCTTAGTACATTGGACAACTCAACATATTATTCAGCAAGATATTAAAGCTTTAAAAATCCAATGGGAAGTAATCGAAAAGTATGGAACCCAATTTGCGAATACTCCTGCTGATACAATTCATGTTTTTGTAGAATCGATTCGCAATCAAATCTTAGCAGGGAAAGACCCGAGAACGCTTCCTGATAAATCCGTAGAGGTAAAATTCTGGGTTTAAACAGTTTAACATTCACAAAAAAAGAAGTGGCTGCGCCACTTCCAAAAAAATTCCCAGGTAGAACCTGACCAAAGTATAGCGACTATAGAGTCTAGAAATCGTATAAATTGAAACTGATTTACCAATATGTTAGTTTTCTTTACGTTCGTAATTCTGCTAGCATTAACCGCTACAAATAGCAAGCAACCCTTTCTATACTGGAAAAAGAGTCGTGAGGATTGGTTATTAGACGGAATTGGCTTATTTTTCCAAGGAACCATGATTCCGTTTTTGCAGGTTGCTATAGTCTTTCAACTTTACCAGTGGTTGCTACCAGATGCTAGTGGTTCACTAAATCTTTACCCCATCGCAGCTTTCTTACTAAGCTTCGTATTTGTAGATTACCTCTATTACTGGAATCATCGTCTGTTCCATACTCCTAAACTGTGGTTTATCCATCAAGTGCATCATACCGTAACAGAAATGGACGTATTGGGAACTTCCCGAAATACGTTATGGACAAGTTTTTTTATTGTTTATCTATGGATTCACCCATTATTCCTGTATTTACTGCAAGAACCCAGGTGGTATATTTTAGGAATTAGTTTGAGTTCAGCTTTAGACTTGTGGCGACACAGTAACTTTACACCAAAATTGAATTCCTGGGTATACTGCTGCTTATCACCGTGGTTAATTTTACCGAAAGACCATGGTTGGCACCATTCAGAGGAATGTATTAAAGGTAACTACGGTGCCAACTTGAAATTTTGGGACATAATTCACGGAACTTATTACAAATTCGAGAATCCACCAAATTCTTTAGGAATCAATAATTCTCTATCTTTCACGAGAAAATTATTCTTACCGTTTTGAATCCTATAGAGTTATAAACGAAAAAAAGAAAGCAAGTAAGAATACAAATATTAACATCGCGGTTTTTTCTTACTTCCGAGTCTTACCTAATGACTGTATATTGTTTTTACTTCACATTAGAGACAGAAATTTTAAAGAAATTGTAGTCGAAGATACTGATATTCCGGATTTATACGTGTCTAAAGAGGAATTGTTATTAGTACTCAATAGAAATAAATACGTATGGTTATAACTACAGCTTTACATTATTAAGATACCTCGGAACCTCACCCTATTTCCTTAATAAAGAGAGAGATGAAGTTATGAGTGTATTGGAAGTGTTTTGAAAATATTTGTAGATAATCCTAAATTGACGAAAAATCGAAACTCGGAAGATAATACAGTACACATTTCAAAACCAATATCTTGAAAAGAATGACCATTAGAAGCACTATACTTTCCTTCTTCCCTGCGACTGTAATCCTCCTAGGATTTATTTCTTTCTTGTGGGTTTGTAATTCACCCGGATTTTTTAGCGTTACAGCTTTATTCTTTTCCTTCTACGGATTTCCATTATTAATCCACAAAATTCATGACTATTTTTATCCAATTCAAGAAGGAATAAGTTATTTACAAAGTAAAGATTATTCTTCTTGGTGGGGAAGTCATCAAATACAGTCTATATATATCACTTTTAGCGGATTAGAATCAGGATTACGTTTAATCCCTGGAGCTTTTTCATTTTGGTTGCGATTGTGGGGAGCAAAGGTTGGCAAAAATGTTTATTGGACTCCTAGATTAGAAATAGCAGACCGGTCTTTAATTGAAATAGGTGATAATGTATTTTTTGGTCAAGGATGCGGTATTTTTTCACATGTAGTTAAACCAAAAAAACAAGATTTACTGCTATATATCAAAAAAGTTAAAATTGGCAGCAATGTATTTATCGGAGCAAGTTCTGTTTTAACTCCTGGTGTAATTGTTGAAGATAAAACTTTTTTACCTGTAGAAAGTCGTTTATATCCAAATCAACGGATAGAAAAAGATTTTCAAACCACAAACAATAAAATATCTAATCTTCAAATATAGCTTTAATAATTTAAATAAAAAATACCTATAACAATTTTCATTATGAACTTAATTATCAAACTCTTTAGCAAACTCATAGAATCTGCTAACCATCAATTTTATCAAGCCTTAGAAAATCCTCAAACTGCTCAGAAAAAAGTTCAAAATCAAATTTTAAAAAATTTAATTAAAAGTGATTATGGAAGATATTTACGAGTTAAAAGTATTGAAGATTGGCATCGTATACCAATAGTAGAATACCACAATATTGAAAACTGGATTGATATCCAAAATCAAGACAATACCCATCTACTAACATCAGAAAAAGTTTCTTTTTACGAAAAAACTTCTGGAAGTAGCGGTACAGCTAAATTAATTCCCTATACAAAATCTTTACGACGTTCTTTCAACCAAATGTTTTGTGTATGGGCACATGATCTGATTACACACGGTCCTAAATTTAATACTGGTAAAATATACTTCTGTATTTCACCACAACTAGGAGAAGAAAAACAAGAAATAAAATCTTCATCTCAATCTCTACAAGATGATTCCGAATATTTAGATGGTTGGTTAAAACGTTTAATGAATAATTTTCTCGTTTCTCCACCAGAATTAAATAAATTACGCGATGCAGATAAATTTAAACATCAACTAGCTAAAACACTTTTAAAATCAGAAAACCTAGAAATAATTTCAATCTGGAGTCCTACTTTTCTCAAAGTAATTCTAGATTATATTCAAAACAATCGTAAAAAACTGGCTTTTGAACTCAGAAATCAGATATCAGCCAAACGAAGCTTGATGCTATTACAACCTAATTTATTCAAACAAGAATCTACAAATCCAAAATTAAATGAATTATTTGAAAAAATCAATACAGATAGAATTCCTTGGAATCTATTATGGAAAGAATTAAAATTAATTTCCTGTTGGGATAGCGCGAATGCTGCTGATGGTGCAGATTTTTTACGCTCTTTATTTCCTAATGTTTTAATCCAGGGAAAAGGACTTCTCGCTACAGAAGCACCAATGACTATTCCTTTAATTCCCGCTAAAGGATGCGTACCTTTATTAAACGAAGTATTTTTTGAGTTTCTAGATGAAAGCGGATTTGTTTATCAACTTCATGAATTAAAGCAGGGAGAGACTTATGAAATGATTATTTCTCAAAAAGGTGGTTTTTATCGGTATCGCATCGGAGATAGAGTCCGTTTTACCCATTCATACTTGAATACACCTTGCTTAAAATTTGTGGGAAGACACAAAGAAGTTAGTGATTTAGTCGGTGAAAAATTGCATTCCGAATTTATTCGTGATGTTTTAGATAAACTCAATTTAGACAGAAGCTACTTTAAAAGTTTAGTCCCAGTTAAATATCCTAAAGGGCATTATATTCTATTACTTGATAATGCCAAACAAAAGCCCGAAGAAATAGCAATACAGTTAGAAGAAGAATTACAAAAATCATATCACTACGGTCGAGCAAGATTATTAGGACAATTAGAACCAGTCAAAGTTATGGTGTCTTCCCAAATTCCAGAAATTATTAGTTTATATAAAAGTAAATCTGGTAAAAAATGGGGAGATATTAAACACGATATTCTT
>CAKZYM010000529.1 GCA_937884685.1 uncultured Calothrix sp. | reverse complement strand
TCTTCCAAATCAATATCATCCATTTCCAAATCTTCATCGGTCAAAGTTTGCTGGGGAATTGCAGCAATAATTGCGTCTATAACTTTGGAAACCGGTAAAATTTCAATATCTAAATCGGGAAATTTCTGTCCTTTGGGAACAATCGCTCGTTGAAATCCGAGTTTAGCTGCTTCTTTCAATCTCAATTCCATTTGCGATACGGAACGTACTTGACCACCCAAACCGACTTCACCAATCAATACGGTACCAGAGTCTACAATCCTATCTCGGAAACTAGCAACGATTGCAATCGCAACTCCTAAATCGACTGCTGGTTCTTCCACATTTAACCCACCAGCAGAAGCGACATAAGAATCTAACTTAGACATGGGAATTCCAACTCGTTTTTCCAGTACAGCCAAAATTTGCACCAAACGACTGTAATCCACTCCAGTACAAGCACGACGGGGAGAAGTGTAGCTAGTCGGACTTACTAAAGCCTGTAATTCGACCACGATGGGACGAGTACCTTCACAAGCTACTACAATCGCAGTTCCCGGTGCTGGGTCATCCCGACTCCCTAAAAATAATTCGCTGGGATTAGGAACTTCCCGCAAACCGTGCGAAACCATTTCAAAGATACCAATTTCATGGGTAGCGCCAAAACGGTTTTTTACAGTTCGTAGTAATCTGTGGGAAGCAAATCTGTCCCCTTCAAAATACAGTACCGTATCAACCAAATGTTCCAGCACTTTAGGCCCAGCAATTGCTCCTTCTTTGGTTACGTGTCCCACGATTAACATCGTAATATCTTCATGCTTTGCCACCTTCATCAAAGCCGCAGTACATTCGCGGACCTGAGCTACCGAACCCGGTGCAGAAGTTAATGCTGGAAAAAATACCGTTTGAATACTATCAATAACTGCTAAATTCGGTCTGAGAGATTCAATCTCTTTTAAAATTTCTTCTAAGTCTGTTTCAGGTAATACATATAAATCACTATTAACTTGAGTTGATTTATTCTCTTCTTCACTTTCTTTAGTCTCTTTTGCTACTGTAATTTTCCCATTCCCGTTAGCTTCTTGATGCTGCTGTTGAGCAACTCCCAAACGCGAGCCCCTTAGCTTAACTTGCTGCCCGGATTCTTCTCCAGAAATATAAAGAACGCGATACTCTTGAGACAGTGCATTTGATACTTGCAATAACAAAGTAGATTTACCAATACCGGGGTCGCCACCAATTAATACCATAGAACCCGGAACCACCCCGCCACCCAAAACTCGGTCTAACTCACCATAACCAGAACTCCAACGCTCAACTTGACGGTCGCTAATTTGGTCAAATTTTAAAGATGCTCGCGGTTTAGCTGGCTTATCAGCGGTTTTCTTTTTGCTCATCTGAGCGTGCCAAGCACCAACTCCACGGGAGTTTACATCCCTAGAGTTTTGAACCGCAATTTCTTCTTTTAAAGAGTTATATGTTCCACAAGCCGGACACTTACCAAACCATTGGGGAGTTTCTGCACCACATTCAGAGCAAACGTAATAGGTTTTTTGCTTAGCCATTCTTAATCTTATTAAATAATCTTAAATAATCTTAATTTTCTTTTAAGTTCTTGAACAAAGCAAAATCTAATAATAGTAATACCTTCAAGGTTTTTACGAATGAATAATTGGAATGATATCTTAATAAGATGGTACAAAAAATAGTACTAAAAATTAACATCAAGAAAAACTTTAGTTAAGGAGCGTTGAGAAACTTGGAGAGTCATAAAGAAAAAATCCTGGTGGTAGATGACGAAGCCAGCATTCGCCGGATTTTAGAAACGCGCCTTTCAATGATTGGCTACGATGTGGTCACGGCTGGCGATGGTGAGGAAGCTTTAGATACCTTTCGTAAAGCAATTCCTGACTTAGTAGTTTTAGATGTCATGATGCCAAAATTAGATGGCTACGGTGTCTGTCAAGAATTACGAAAGGAATCCGATGTCCCAATTATTATGCTAACAGCTTTGGGAGATGTGGCAGACAGAATTACCGGCTTAGAACTTGGTGCTGATGATTATGTAGTCAAACCATTTTCCCCCAAAGAACTTGAAGCTCGTATTCGTTCCGTACTCAGACGAGTAGACAAAACTAGTGCTTCTGGTATTCCTAGTTCTGGGGTAATTCATGTAAGTACTATCAAAATCGACACAAACAAGCGTCAAGTTTATAAAGGTGACGAACGCATTCGATTAACAGGAATGGAGTTTAACCTATTGGAGCTTTTGGTAAGTCGTTCGGGAGAAGCTTTTTCTCGTTCGGAAATTTTACAGGAAGTCTGGGGATATACACCCGAACGTCATGTAGACACCCGTGTAGTAGACGTGCATATTTCCCGTTTGCGCGCCAAATTAGAAGATGACCCTTCAAATCCGGAATTACTTCTGACCGCAAGAGGTACAGGATACTTGTTTCAACGCATAATCGAACCGGGGGATGAATGAAATAGTAAGGAATTAGGAGTTAAGAGTTAGGAGTTAGGAGTAAAAATTAGGTTGAATGCGGTGCTTTTTCGTGGAATTGACAGTAAAGGTAAGCGATTAAGCAACACCCGCATGGGTTTTAGACTTGAGATTAGATAAGTAGTAACAGATTTACTAAAAGAACAATCCAAAATCTAAAATCTAGAATCTAAAATCGAATTAACTCATAACTACATCAAAATGGCTAATCCAGATCCCAATCGCTTTTTAAAGCGTCTACCTATCGTTGTGGGTGGGTTAGGCGCTGTACTTTTGTTGATAAACCGTTTATACTCACCGCAACTAACAGAATCCCAAGCTCGCGCTGATGTCCTTGGTGTAATTTTAAGCGCCGTTTTGATATTAACGGGCTTAATCTGGCAGCAGGTACAGCCCCGTACACCGGACGCTGTGGAGCTTATAGGTGAAGAAGGTTTTATTCTTGCTCCCGATTTATCAGATGCTGTAAAAACAGAATTGGCTTGGGCATCTCATTTATTATTGACAAATACAGTAACCCGTTCGGTAGTTGTTTACTATCAAGACAAAATTTTAATGCGTCGCGGAATTTTAGGAGAAAAAGCCGACGTTACACCAGGAGCAATATTAAAAAGAGTTTTAGAAAAGCATAAACCAGTTTATTTAGTAGATTTAAAAGTGTATCCCGGAAGAGTTGAATTTGATTACTTGCCGATTAATACTCAAGGTGTAATTTGTCAACCAATTGGTGAAGAAGGAGTCTTAATTTTAGGAGCGCATGCTCCACGGAGTTATACAAAACAAGACGAAAATTGGATAGCCGGAATCGCCGATAAATTAGCTGTTAGTTTGAAATAGATTGGTAATTGGTAATTGGTAATTGGTGATTGCTAATTGGGGATTGGGTAAATTATTAACTCCTAACTCCTAACTCCTAACTCTCTCTTACGTAATTAAGTAAATAAAAATGACTATACAAATAATCTATGGCTTAATAATTGTCTTAATGCTCGCGGGTGTGATTGGTGCTGTGGTTCCTGGTGTTCCGGGAACAAGTTTGATTTTAATCGGAATTATTATTTGGGGATTTGTTAAAGGTACTTTTGTTGCTATTAGCGTACCTTTGACTGTTACAGTCGTGATTTTGCTGTTGAGTATGGGGATTGATTTTTTAGCAGCATACTGGGGAGCAAAAAAAGCTGGTGCGAGTAAATGGGGTCAAATTGGTTCGATGATTGGATTAGCAGTAGCCTTCTTTGGATTGCTACCACCTTTTTTAGTTGTTGGTGGTCCTGTGATAGGTATTTTTATTGGACCGCTCTTAGGAGCAATTATTGGTGAATTCATTTATCGGAAAGATTTAGTAGTCGCAGTTAAAGCTGGTCTAGGAATCGTTGTAGGTAGTTTGATTGGAAATATTATCCAAGGTTTTCTTGCTTTAGCAGCAGTTATGGTTTTTGTTTTTACAACTTGGTCGCAGGTGTTCGGAGCTTAGTTTTGCAGTTAGTTGTATAGTCATTTCCGTAATGCGAGCCAGATGCATATCTTATGTTAAGCACGGACACCCTTGGCTAACAAACACGCTACGAAGACCGCACTACCGTCTGTTTTTTCCGCAGCAATATATATAGTGCTTTTCGGTTGAGTGAAATACGCTTTTATAGACCTCACCCCCAGCCCCTCGACCTATCAAGGAAAAGGGTATATTCTATTCAACTTAAAACCGCTATATACAAAAAAATTGGAGCATAGAATCAACTTCTATACTCCAATTAAATGTCACATGAATCAAAAAATCTACACAAAAATCATAAAATAAAGACTCCTTAGAAGAACAGTTTTTCCATTGAAGCTGGATACACTAGTAAAGACGTATATCCTTTCATATTGTAGATAGTGGATTAACCAGAAACTTTCAAAAAGAGGTTTGCTACTACTTGTTGATTAAAAAACCTACTTCTTGAGTTGCTTACGCTTCTTGACACCGAACATACCAGCTACTGCTAAAGCACCAAGGCTGATAGTTGTTGTAGGTTCGGGTACGGATTGAATCCCTGATAAGGTTACACCATCACCACTTCCTGTTCCATTATCCTTACCAAGTTGAATTACAAGAGAAGATACATTATTCAAAGTGATTGATTGAGTATTACCATCTTCTCCTGCTTCTAAAAATTCTTCCATGGACTGTCCGTTGACTTGAAGAATTCCGGTAAAAGGTGATGATTCTGTATCGAAGAAATCAAGGGTAATTTTGTCTAATTCTTCCTCAAATTCAAGCAAGAAACGACCCACCTCTAATTCTCCTCCTTCAGAGGCTACACCATCAGTTTGAATAGCAGCAGCACGAAGATAAAATTCTCCTAATCCTTCGGTTGTTCCACCATCTTCAGCCCCAAATCGAATAAAACCATCACCGTAATCGTTTTCAGTGCCTTTCGCATCAACAAATAATCGGCTGAGTCCGTAATTTACATCCTGAGAACTATCAGTGTCGAACAGTAAACTTGTAACGCTGAAACCTAATTCACTAGTATCAATAGCTTGATCTTCATCAAGAACGCTGAGGTTTTCTAACATAATTTCACCTTCTTGTTGAGGAATCAAACTAGCAGCATTAGCAGCAGGTGCAGCAGCAGCGAATCCTAAACCTAAACCGAAAATAGCAGCAATAACGTTGAACTTACGCATGATTAATTTCCCTTCTTTCTTCTTTTCTTTGTTGAAACGAGGCAATCACTAGTTTGTTTTGTTTGCCTTCGATTACTTACTAAGCTAATAGACCAACTTGCAAAAACGTAAGCCCTTATCAACAGAATTAATCCAAACTTTATTTTGAGATAAAAATCCAATATTTTTCCGAGAAATTACGTGAATTACCGCGATATTCCTTATTGAAAACCAGTTTATATTGGCTATATATACGAAATAAAACTTAGATTTATAACTTTGAAAATATCTATCTTTAAACTAATAGAAATAGATTCAGTAAAAATGACGAAAAGCTAAGTAATATCCCTAGTAACTTAAATATAAAAAACAAAAAAAATTGAGCAGTCAGATAATAAAACCGAGAAAGGTTGAATCATCTATCTACTCAATGAAGTTTAAAGAGAAGGGAATATTTTTATAAGTAAAGATGCGTAAGTCCTAATACCAAATAAGATTTCAAATAATGTAGTGGTTAGATGCAACCCTTATTACGGTAAATAAGGGTTATTTACCAGTAGAATTTAAGCCTTTTTTGAAGCTCTTTTGCGACGCTTGAGGGTAATAACTCCAGCAACAGCTAGAGCGCTCAAACCAATGACGTTTTCAGACTCAGGTACGCTTACTGCTAGTGAAACACCATCACCAGTATTCTCAAAAGTACTGTTAGG
Source organism: uncultured Calothrix sp. (assembly GCA_937884685.1). Lineage (GTDB taxonomy): Bacteria > Cyanobacteriota > Cyanobacteriia > Cyanobacteriales > Nostocaceae > Rivularia. Next base: position 1,502 of record CAKZYM010000529.1, on the reverse strand, counting down.
ACCCGGCTTACCCATCTGTACTACGAAGTTATTTACATTTCTCAAGACCAAAGTCTGAATATTGCTGTCCGGACCTGCTGGAAGTAACATATCGAGCAAGTTTACTTCTTGTCCGTTGACTTCAAGAATTCCACTGAAGTCAGCATCCTCAATATCAAAGAAGTCTAGTCTTACTTCATTGGCTGTTTCCTCGAAATCAAATCTAAACCGACCAACTTCTAAACGTCCATCTTCAAATGGTGTGTTTGAACCTTCTTCGTAAGCTACAGCACGGAACCAGTTTGTTTGTGCTTGTGGGTTTGTTCCTTCGTCTTCACCTAGGAATGTAATCCCAAACTGTGTTAAGTCGAAACCATTGCTTCCGTTGTTGATTGTGCTTCTATCATCTGAGAATAAGCGACTTCTTCCAAACTGTAGACCTTCTCCATCGGTATCGTATATTTCGCTGGTGACAGAGTAACCGAAATCTAAACTAGTTGTGTCGATACAGTAGCTAGGGTCTAAACATTGGAGGTCGGTATTTGTGAGTTGGATTTCACCTTCTTGGTTGGGAACTAATGAAGCTGCTTGTGCTTGACCGACGGAGACTGTAGCAAAACCTAAACCGATGGTGGAAACTGCTGCGAGGGTTTTTACTAACTTTTTGATATTTTTCATTGTTAATCTCTCTAGAAAATACTGATTTTAAAATTTGTTTTGGATAAGAGTGTTTGTGTGTTTCCTCGTATCCATATTTGTATAGTATTTCGGCGTAAGTGAATATGTCATCCCTTACCAACAGTATTTATCGCAACTTAATCTTGCTGGTAAAATAAGGTAAATTACTTACTTTAAACAAAATTAAATATACATTTAAATCAGTATTTTATCTGGCAACAATTACCAGACAATAGTCAGTTATTCTATTCTTTGTTAAAACTTATAGGTGTTCTGGGCGAAACTTTGTAAAAACTCAAAAATTTCTAAAAATATCCGTAGTTTTATCGGTTAAACTTCTAAAAACTAGATAACCCAAACATGATAAGTGTAAGCCGCGAAAAATAGCGCCATCTAAAATACTTAGCGGCTGTTTCGTTATCAGCATTTTCTATTCTTCGGAAGGAAGAAGTCTCCACAAAGCGCTGCTCCCTGACCTAATAGCAGAAGTCTTGTAAATAGGACTAAACAGCAATCAGAATAATAAGTAGTGCGTTAACCTTAGCCCAGCGTGTCGTATCCGTTAGGACATAATATGCAATGAAATGCGTCTCGCTTGCTTGATGTCACAAGCGAGCGAGACGCTCCTATTACATTAACTTTCAGGATAAAAATAGAACTGACTTCCGGGAAGCTGTCGTATTTTGTGTATGAATAATTATCTAAAGTAGAATTTGGCTTGCTACGTTTACCAAACAAGCCCTATTTGTTTATTCTTTCAAGTTTTATTTTCAAAAGCTTCAATATATTTTTCAGTAAAAATGACGAAAAGCTAAGTAATATCCCTAGTAACTTAAATATAAAAA
>CAKZYM010000528.1 GCA_937884685.1 uncultured Calothrix sp. | reverse complement strand
TCGGTGAATCTACAGAAAACGACCAAGTTGGTTTGAGATTAACCAGCGAATTCGATTACAATCCCTAATTACTATAACTTCCGATTTCACTGCAATTTACCATTGCTGCATGACACTATTAAAATCTTTCCATCAATAATTAAATTTATCGCAGCCTCACAAACCTGGTAATTACCAATTACCAATTACCTATTACCCATCCCAAAACCAATTTCTTGCCTTGAACGCCTCTTACCATTTATTCTATATATAAGACATTAATCAAATATTAAGAACCGAATGAAGTATAAAAGCCAATGCGTATATTAATCGCGTTCCGCACGTTCTACAAATACACACTCAAAAACCCTTTCCTGCTTCGTATTTCTCTAAAAAGTTATATAAATCGGGATATGTAAATTCGTTTAATAAAGCTCTATTTCTTACCAGAGCCTACGTCTAACAAGACATTTGTATTATTTTAATTCAGTTAAAACTTATTTTAATTGATAGTTATTCGTATATCTTAATTATCACAAGATATACCAAACTTCAATATATAAAAAATAATACACTTCCTAACAAATAACTATAGCTAAACTTTACCTAAAAAGCAAATATTGTGTTAGAAGCCTTTGTCCTCACAACAGTTTTATGCGGGTTTTTCGGCATCATCTTTAAGGAAAACCTGGTGATGAAAATAGTTTCGATGGATGTCATGAGTACGGGAGTTATTGCTTATTATGTCACCATCGCATCTCGGAAAGGTTTATTTACTCCGATTTTTTCAGGAGTGGCAAATCGCACTTATGCAGACCCGGTTCCCCAAGCAGTAATTTTAACAGCGATTGTAATCGGCTTTTCGATTCAAGCTCTGATGCTGGTTGGTGTGATGAAATTAGCTAAGGATAATCCCACCTTGGAAAGTAATGAGATTGAGAAGAACAATACACCATCATGAATATCATTACTATAATTTGGGCAACCCTGCCATTTTTTCTGGGTTTCACGATTTATCTTATTCCCAAGCTTGACCGCTATTTAGCATTATTGGGAACTGTTGTTTCCTTCGCTTATGCATTAATACTGTTTATCCAACGGTCGCCAATAACTTTAGAGCTAGTAGATAATTTTGGCGTAACTTTAGCTATTGATGAGTTAAGCGGTTACTTTATTTTAACTAATGCTCTAGTAACTGCTGCGGCTATCTTATATTGTTGGCGTAGCGATAAATCAGCTTTTTTCTACACTCAAGCTATTATCGTGCATGGCAGTGTAAATGCAGCATTCGCCTGTACGGATTTTATCAGTTTATATGTGGCTTTGGAAGTCAGCGGGATTGCCGCATTTTTGTTAGTTGCTTATCCCAGAACAGACCGCTCAATTTGGGTAGCTTTACGCTATCTATTTATCAGCAATACAGCGATGCTGTTTTATTTGATTGGTGCTGTTCTGGTATATCAAGCCAATAATTCGTTTACTTATGTTGGTTTACGTCAAGCACCTCCGGAAGCTTTGGCTTTGATTTTTGTCGGACTGTTGGTTAAAGGAGGAGTTTTTGTTTCGGGATTATGGCTACCTTTAACTCATTCCGAATCCGATACTCCGGTTTCGGCTTTGTTGTCGGGGGTTGTGGTCAAAGCTGGGGTTTATCCGATGGTCAGGTGTGCCTTGATTGTTGGAGAGATAGACCCGATTGTGAGAAGTTTTGGGGTAGCAACTGCTTTCTTGGGAGTTATTTTTGCTCTATTTGAAAACGACACTAAGCGAGTATTAGCTTCAAGTACGATTTCCCAATTGGGTTGGATCTTAGCTGCACCTTTACAGGGAGGATATTACGCTTTAGCGCACGGTTTAGCAAAATCAGCGCTTTTTTTGACTGCGGGTAATTTACCAAGTCGTAGTTTAAAGGAATTACAAAATAAACCAATTCGTACTTCTACTTGGATTGTTTTAGTTTTAGGTAGTCTTTCAATATCCGGTTTACCCCTGTTGACGGGTTTTGGTGCAAAAACCTTGACGATGAAGCATTTATTACCCTGGCAAGAAATTGCGATGAATATTGCCGTTGTCGGAACAGCAACAGTATACGCCAAATTTATTTTTCTACCTCATGGAGAAGGGAAAAAGCCAAAACCCGGTTTTTGGGCCGCAATTGTACTTTTACTCGGATGGTTGTTTACTGCTAACGTGCTTTATCCCCAAGCTTATACCGTCAAAGATATTGGTAAAGCACTTGTAACTATAGCTGGGGGTTGGTTGCTTTATTGGTTGATATTCAAACGCACCGCTTTGAAATTACCTCGCTTACTTGAGGAATTCGACCATCTTATTGGTGTAATGAGTCTTGTTGCAGTTTTATTATTCTGGATGGCATTTTCATGGTTGGGAATCTCATATTAAGATTAACCATTTGGTTTCTGCTCACATCCGATTTGAGCGTTGCCAATATCATCATTGGTGTAATTGTTGCTTTAGTTTTACCTCGTGGTTATCCATCTAAGGAAGTATTGAAAGATTGGTTAACCGTATTGTGGAAAATTCTCCTAGCGGTTCCCCAAGCTTATATTGAAGCCTTTGAAATTATTATTCGTCCCCATAAATACGAAGATGTAATTTTAGAAGAAGTTCCACCCAATCGTTCTCCCCGACTCATCTTTTTAGACATTTTTTTAATTACCTTTACACCGAAGACAATCGTTTATAAATATCGTCAGGATGGCTGGTATGAAGTACACCGAGTCCTACCGAAGAGGTCAGAACCATGAATGTATATATAAATTTAGCAATTTTAATTGCTATGCTTCTAGCTTTATTAATACCGATTTACGAAGCTTGGAAAGATGAAAATATTTGGCAGACAATGTTGGCATTTGCCAGTATTTCTACCAAAACAGCCATTATTGCTTTGGTAGTATCCGTACTTCGCGACGATTGGATGATTGGTGTAGTTTCAGTGATTATCCTCAGCGTTGGTGATGCGGGAATAATGTTACTAGCACATATTCTTAAACGTTTAAGGGAAACATGATTGATATTAATATAGTTAGCTACTTCTTTATTGGTATAGGCATTTTTTTCTGGTTTTGGGGTACCTTTCCTCTGATGGGAAAACGTGCTGTCTTATATAAATTACACACTCTTTCTGTCGCGGATACCCTTGGTTCGATTTTGATTGTCTTCGGATTGCTATTCAAAAAAACCGCAGAATGGCCATTACTTATTCTTGCCATCATCACCCTAGCAATTTGGAACACCATGCTCGGTTATGTTTTAGCTTACTGTTCCGGTGAAGGAGATAATAATGAACCAAAATCTTGATATTTACCTTTTTATTATTGTCGCTTTACTACCTTTAACCTCTTTCCTGGTAGTACTTCAAGTTAATCCCTATCATGCTCTTGCACTACGCGGAATTTTAGGTGCGATCGCCGCTTTAGTTTATGCAGTTTTAGGTGCTGCGGATGTCGCTTTAACAGAAGCTTTGATGGGTACTTTACTAGCAATTACTCTGTATGCAGTAGCAGTACGCTCATCCTTAGTATTGCGAATAGGAATGTTAGAAGATGCAGCCCATCATCTCCAAGAAGAATCCGCTTTTTTAGAGCTAACCGCTGACCTCCGGAAGGTTTTAGACAAGCGTCATATGCGATTGGAACTGGTACGTTATAACGATATTCACGCTTTACAAAGAGCCTTAAGCGAAAAAGAAATCCACGCAACCTGTACCCATCATTTAGATGCAGAAGTACCATTGCGAACCACGATTCGCATTCAACGTATCTACGACATCATGATAACCGAACTTACATCCCCTCAAACAGTTTTGAGTTACGCAACTGAAATAGGTGTTAATTTACCGAAATTGGAGGAGCAACCGCTATGAAATGGATATACATAGTTGCTGGAATGGCACTATTTGTCAAAATGTTGCTCGTATCCAATCCAGAAGCAGACTTATCAATATCGATAGTGCAAGCAGTCGTAGCCGATAGTGGAGTACCCAACTCAGTTTCCGGTATTATCTTTCGTAACCGACTTTACGACACCATTTTTGAAGTCGTAGTATTCACAATTGCCATCATGGGAGCCACCTATATGTTGGCCAACGAAAGACCATTTTGTGCAATTTATCATTTTTCAGATAGACCTTCGATAATATTAGCCAGATTGGGTGCAACAATTGCAGCCTTAGTAGGAATTGAATTAGCCATAAGAGGACATTTAAGTCCTGGTGGTGGATTTGCTGCTGGAGTAGCTGGTGGAACAGCAATTGGTTTGGTCGCGATAACCTCCTCACCAGAATGGATGCAGTCACTTTATAAAAAATGGCACGCTTCCAAGTGGGAGAAGATTTCTGTATTGATATTTATAGTCTTGTCAGTAATCAAGCTATCGGGATTTGAATTACCACAAGGTGATTTGGGTACTTTATTTAGCGGTGGAGTCTTGCCACTGTTGAACTTTTTGGTTGCAATTAAAGTTGCTTTAGGTTCATGGGCCGTTATTTTGACCTTTATTCACTATCGAGGGATATTGTGAAAATTGGGGAATTGGGCATTGGTAATTGGTAATTGGTAATCGGTAATTGTAGGATGCTGTGACGCTGGGACAAATTTTCTTGGTTAATACAACTTCTCTATTGCGTCACGCACCATTTTTGATTTTGCTTAAAGTTAATACGGAGAAACGCACGCAAAATTCATTTTATGTCGGTTCTAATAAATGCCCTTGAAAGATTTGAATATTGGTTGTGGAATAATCATCCCAAGATAGCTAATTCTTTGTCTTCAGGATTAACATCTGAAGAAATTAATAACATGGCTCAATCTTTACCATTCTCACTTTCAGAAGAAATTAAAGAGTTGTATAAATGGAGTAATGGTTGTTCGAGAGGTTTAGTTACATTATCTAGTTATTGTGATGAAATAATTGGATTCATGCCATTAGACAGAGCAATTAAACTAACTCATGATGCAGAGCATATTACTGAACATCTAAATATTCCGTGTTATTATATGTTTCCAGAGTATGAGCGGTGGATTCACTTTGCTGTTTGTGATGAAGAAGAAACATCTCCAATTTTAGTTGTGACTGATGACCCATGCACTAGATTTGCATACAGCAACATAACTAGTACAGTGCGGCGTAAATAGCGCACCCATTAAACAGCTAATACCTTACCCCTATAAGTCCACTTAAATGGCTTTGCCATACTCCTGTTAAAGTAGTCGATAAAATCTAAAATCCGCGTTTTTAGGTCTTTTGTACTAATAAAATTGCCGCGTTTGAGTAGTTTGCGTACAAGAATACTAAACCATATTTCAAATTGATTTAGCCAAGAAGAATGTTTTGGGGTGTAATGAAAAACTATTTTATGTGT
>CAKZYM010000527.1 GCA_937884685.1 uncultured Calothrix sp. | reverse complement strand
GTAGGGACTGGTGTTGGGGTGTAGATGTTCTTCCCCCAAAACGCATCCTCGACAGATTTTAGATTACAAATGGTTTCAAGCCACTAGTTTTAACTATGGAAATAACCCGGCGGATGTCCGAAGGACACGCTACGCGAGCGTAAATCCAAAATCGTAAATCCAAAATCCAAAATCGTTTGACAGATAAAATACCGATATTGCCATCGGCGAGATTGATAGAGATAGTACCAATTCAAAACTAAAAATTAAAATTATTAATTATTCTTAAATTAATTATTTTTAAATTTATATTTCGTATTTTGAATTGATTTATCGATGGATAATCGGCTATAAAAGCTATCTGAGTGATGAAGGCAACTCAGCTTTTCGCAGCATCAGCAAACTTGGGATTTCTCGCAGCTACCTGTTGAGAAATATACTCGTAAGTTTTTCGGAACATAGGGACTGCTCGTAGTTCTAAACGACTACCGTCTCTAAGGGTAAGCACCATATCACCCCATAAGCCAATACCACGGGGAACCTTCGCAATTTTTACGATTTCCGAATAAATTAAGTCCGAACGGTCGCGTCCCATCCAACCACCAGTCACAGATATGCGACGGTCGGTGATACGGTAACGCAGCCATAATGCTCTCACAATAGCCCCGACAGCTAATGGTAGACCGACCAAAGTAAGACCAATCAGTATACCTATAATTAGATCCCCAACATGAGGACCACCCTCGTAATAAACTTCTTCACGAATGCCCATTAATGACCTCGGCTTTTACCAACAACTCCTCTAATTCTTGCAGAAATTGTTTGCTTCCGCACTCTTGTTGTACTGCTGTTGGTTTTACAACTACCACTAATCGCCATTTTGGGGCTAGTTTCGGTAATAATTCATATAGAACAGCTGCAATTTGACGTTTCAGTCGGTTACGAATTACAGCTTTTTTACTAACCTTAGTACTAATCGATATACCGATTTTAGGTGGAGTTAAATTGGAGTGCGTTTTATCTTCTCCTATTTCTTGGGAAGTATCCGAAAAAGGTGGCTTATCATTACGCGGTGGTAATGCTCTAAGGGTCATGTAAGAACCATGACAGCGAAACCCTTCCCGGAAAACTGCCCTAAAGTCATGTCGGGACTTGAGCCGATTTGATTTAGGCAAAGCCATTTTCAAATACCACTAATACCCAACCTACGACTTAAACGCTCAAACGATGACGACCTTTCTTTCTTCTAGCTCGAATCACGTTTCTACCATCTGGTGTACGCATTCTCGCACGAAATCCAGATGTTCTCTTTCTCTTACGGCAAGTGCCGCCTAGCGTTCTTTTCATAAAATTTTCCTTCCCGGCACCAGTTAAAAATTACAATCCGTTATTATACCATCGAAATTTTAAATTTTAAAGTCAATTTTGTTTGAAGAGGAAGAAAAGGGAAAAGGGGAAGATTTTAAATCCAAAATCCAAAATCTGTTAAACTCCTCACTCTTTTTTGTCACGGATTGTAATTTCAAAATCATCACATAGTTTATTGACTAAATCTTCCATTTCTTTGAAAAAATAATCACCGATTTGTTTTCGATATAATATTTTGTATTTACGGTAAATTTTGGCAAAGTCTTGATAGATTTCTTCTTCGGGAACGTTTGATTTAATTTTGATTCTTAATCTTTTACCCTCTTCGCAATTTCGGACATATTTAAACAAGTCTTTGATTTTTGATTCAAATTCTCGAATTTTCTCTCCTTTCATTTCTTCTTGTTCGTTACGAGCTTCTAGAATGGCGAGAATATCAAATTTGTGAACTTTATACCCAGAAGCGGCTTCGGCAAGTTTTGTTATTTTCTTTGGCTTTGGTGTTTTTTGGGTTTCGACTTCGATAATACCAATTTGATTATCAAAATAAACTTCGATGGCATCTTTAATATCGTTGTTACGGTGCAGTCGATTATAAATTTGATTAAGTAAGTTTAAAAATTTCAGAAAACTTGGTTTGCTATATTTTTTATCTAAGGTAATTACATATTCAATACGATTGAGAATGGTAAAATATTGAGCGGCTTTGGCTTTAATATCAGAGGTGCGGTTGGGATTGACGTTAATATATTTTTCGATACTGCTTTCTAAATCTAAATAGCTTTCGGGATTGTTTTGTTTAACATCATCGTTGAAGATTGTCAGAAACACATCAAAAAATTGTTCGTACACATCCGACTTTTTTAGTTCTGTAAATAAGATTTCTAAAATTCGCTTATCGCTAAAAGGGTCGAAGTCGCTGACGACAACATCGGAGAAATGCTCGAAAGCATCTTTAATATTTTGGACGTTGACATTGTTATAAGAAAAGTCAACAATTTTGCAGTCATTTTTATATTTAGCGGTACGATTCACCCGCGATATGGCTTGAATTGCAGCAATCCCTTTAATTTCTTTATCTAAGAATAAGGTATGCAGTCTTTTTTCGTCGAATCCAGTTTGTAGTTTGGCTACAACGATTATTAAACCGTTTTTTTCAATGCAAAACTTTCTAATACTTTCTCTTCTGTAAGTCCATTATTTAAGCCTGTGGGGTTTTGTTGGTCTTGGTTACTTGAATAAACAATATGAATCGGTGCATCTTCATATTTGTCATATTTGGGCTTTAAAGTAGCAAGTTGCAAGTTAAAAGTAGCGAGTAATGATGACCTAAATGAATGGTTAAGGAACTGGAATTCAAAACGAATTAGTATTTTACTTGCTACTTGCTACTCACTACTTGCTACTCTCTAATCCCAACTCCTAACTCTTTTAATTAATCCCGATAATCCAAGTTCCTACATAGCGGGTTAATGCTGTTTTATCTCCGGGAGATTGAATTAAGCAGTTAAAGTAAAAGGTTCCAGGAAAATCTGGATTTTCTACGTTAGATAACTGCAACTCGACTCTTTTACCTGCGGGGATTGGTTCTTTAGGATAAATTTCAAGTACATTTCCTTTCTTATCCCATTTGACTTCAGAAACGGCTACTGTCTTACCTTTCCCTCTTCCGACTTTAATTTCAACTTCATCTGTATCGAATTCTCCGTCGAAGTACTTTGGATAAGCGATAACAAATTTCTCGGCTGCCATTTTCATTTTCTTGGCAGGAATTCTCAAACGGTATCTATCCCAGTCGCGGGTCTGACCGCCAAAATCTAATCGGTACGATAGCTGGTTTTCGCTCTTTACACCGCTAAACAAGGTCAATCCTGGTAAACCTTGTGCGGAGGTAACGGCTGGGACTCCCCCAAGCAAAAATCCTGTTATAGCTACAGCAGAAAGCAAACGTCGCATAGTAATCACTCCTCTGGCAAAAATGGGTCTGTTGTATTAAGGCTGTACGAAGTTAACGCTCGTAATTAAACTTTACTACTGAATCCCAGATACTGGACGTAAGTTACGTACAAAAAGTGTCTTTATAAGTATTATTATCTATTTATTTATGCAGAGTATTAATTTAGATACATACTGTATAGTGATATTACTTAAGGTAAACAAAATGTGCTTCAATCACTATTTAGTTTTAGAAATTAATTAAAACAGTAAAAGGTTTTCCTCTTTACAAAATTAACTAGAGCTTAAGAAAAGTTGAATGTGATGGAAATTTGATAGTGTTTCTAAATGTGTATAACTGTTTCGAGAATGAAGTATTTTGTAAAAAAAATTGAAATTTAAAAGATAACAATTATATGGTGAATTACGCTATCTTCTAAAAGACTGGTTTTATCTAACGGGGCTGATTAAACAATATGATTGCTGGTTATTTGCTGACCTTGTACTAATATTGTACTAATAAAAATTAGAGCAAGCAAAAATGTAGATAAATTATTATTAAATTATTAAAATTTGAGGAATAACAGATATTAGTATAGAGAGCTAAAGTTTCTCAGATGTAAACAAGTAGAATTAGTATTGTTAAAGTATTGTTCAATCCCGAAAAAAAGTTAAAGATAAAAGCGCAAAGTTTGGGAATCAGCTTAGGATGAGCAGTACTTAAGTTTTGTTTACAGCCTTTGATAGCTAAAGATTTTAAGGAGCTTTATCGGTTGTCATGGTCAAATGCAATCCGATTTTTAACCGATGAACCTCTAGAAGCAAACCATTAGCAGTCGCAGTGGATAAACTACCAGTGCGCTTATTGCCTTACTTAAAGATATTTTCAATATTTTGATTGTTTCTAAAAAAACTAACGATTAGGAGTATTCATGAGAATCGCAGTTGCGAAAGAAATAGAAGCTAGCGAGCGTCGTGTCGCATTAATTCCAGATGTTGTATCGAAGCTGGTTAAACAAGGCTTTGAAGTATCCATCGAATCGGGTGCTGGTGAAAAAGCATTGTTTAACGATTCTGATTACGAAGCTGCTGGAGCAACAATTATTTCTGATACTGCAAAACTGTGGGGTGAAGCAGATATTCTGCTCAAAGTCAGTCCACCGCAACAAAGAGAAGATGGTAGCGCGGAAATTGATTTATTAAAGGAAGGAAGTGTATTCATTGGATTCCTCAATCCTTTACGAGACCCATCGCTAATTGAGCAGCTAGCGCAACGGAAAGTAACTGCTTTTAGCATGGAAATGATTCCTCGTACCACAAGGGCACAAAGTATGGATGCTTTATCTTCCCAAGCTTCCATTGCTGGTTATAAATCGGTACTAATAGCCGCCGAAGCATTACCAAAATATTTTCCCATGCTGACAACAGCAGCCGGTACTATTGCTCCCGCAAAAGTGTTTGTAATGGGTGCAGGTGTAGCTGGTTTACAGGCTATTGCGACTGCAAGACGCTTGGGAGCAATGGTAGAAGCGTTTGATATTCGTGCAGCTGTTAAAGAAGAAGTGCAAAGTTTGGGAGCGAAATTCGTTGAAGTTAAATTAGACGAAGAAACAGCTACCGCTGGTGGTTACGCTAAAGAGATTTCTGAAGAGAGTAAGAAGAAAACTCAGGAAGCAGTTAACGACAGAGTGAAAAATGCTGATGTCGTAATTACAACTGCCCAAGTACCCGGTAGAAAAGCGCCTCGATTAGTGACCGAAGAAATGATTGCACAAATGAAACCCGGTGCAGTAATTGTCGATTTAGCAGCAGACCAAGGTGGTAATGCTGCTTATACAGAACCTGGTGGGAATGTAGTTAAAAACGGCGTGACAATTATCGGCCCAGTTAATTTACCTTCATCGGTGCCGGTTCATGCAAGTCAGTTGTATTCAAAGAATTTAGTTTCACTAATGAAATTACTGGAAAAAGATAGTGCTTTGAATCTCGATTTTGAAGACGATATTGTCAACGCTGCTTGCGTTACCCATAGCGGTGAAATTCGCAATCAACGTATTAAAGATGCATTACAAGCTTTGACAGTTAACAGTTAACAGTGAACAGTTAACAGTTATCAGTAAAAAATCACGTTGGTAATTGGTTGCTGAGTTAAGAATATTAGTTTTTACTAAAAAATACGTATTAATGTTTTAAGTAATTCGTAATTATCTAATTTACACCTTATTTACTTAAATCATCTGATATTGTGAATGACTAATAATTATTAACTGATTAACCGTAGCCGACCGGTGAACAACTGATAGCTGCTAACTGATGACTGATAACTGATAACTGATAACTGATAACTGATAACTGATTATTGGAGTTTTTTTGAAATGGCAGAAGCATTAATTGCTGCTTTGTTCGTGTTTGTCTTGGCTTCTTTTGTTGGATT
>CAKZYM010000526.1 GCA_937884685.1 uncultured Calothrix sp. | reverse complement strand
AGCCACTCAGTGTATCCGCGTAGAACAGGAATTATTAGGTGTAAGTAATGGTAAGGCAGGACAAAAATTTGAGTTGCAAAGCAAGCCTGTTTTGAAGCGAGAGCCTTCTTTTGGGGAACATATTCGGATTAAACTGCCAGGAGAAAGAAGCGAAAACCCTTTAGATTGGGAACAATGGCAAGAAGTCCCAGATTTTGCCGTATCCACTCCGGAAGATTGCCACTACACCATCGATTCTCAAACTGGTGAAGTCCAATTTGGTCCGCTAGTACGAGAACCTTCCCAATTAAGAAAGCAGATATATCAACGGGGACAAGTTCAACCAGTAGGAAGAATTGTCAGAGGAGACAACCATAGAGCAGATAATTTGGCAACTTATATTCCTCCTTCTGTTAGCAATGCTGGGAATGTAGCATTGGAAAGACAATATGGTAAGGTTCCCTCTCCTGCTTCGGAGATATATATGATGGCATATCGTACTGGTGGCGGTACTATTGGTAACGTCAAAGTAGGTAAAATTACAGTAATCAAAAATTCTATTCCTTATGTGAAAAGCGTCATTAACTATAAAGATGCTGATGGTGGAACTGACCCAGAATCATTAGATGAAGCAGCGATTCGAGTTCCGGAGTTATTGCGTACTCGTGAATGTGGTGTAACTCCAGAAGATTTTGAAAGAATAGCAAGAACAGCTTCTGGGAAAGTAGCTCGCGCACATTGTCTAACCAAGCCAGAACATACAACAGCAGGGATTGTTCGCTTACTGATTGTACCGCAAATGGTGAATTTAGATAACTTTGATTTTAGACGGGGAATGCATCCGAATAATTTTGCGCTTTCTCGGGAATTTAAAGAAGAGATTGAGAACTACACAAGCAATCGCAAACCATTAGGTGTACAAATTAAGTTAGAGCAACCGGAATATACTGGCGTTAGTGTTAGAGCTGAAATAATACTAGAACCACAATACAGCAATCTGCGGGATGAAGAAAAAATTCACAAAATTCACAAAATTCGTGACAATGTACTTATGGTCATATATCGCTTTTTGAATCCTTTAGTGGGGGGATTTGAAGGAAAAGGTTGGGATTTGGGAGGTTCGGTGTATAGCTCAGATATCGTTGCAGTTTGTCAAAAAATCCCAGGTGTTAGGTATTTAGGAAAAGTGGAATTATTTCGGTTAAGCCAATTTAATTCTGAATGGTTGCGCGAAGATTTTTCAGAAGCAGAAATTGACCCAGGTTCTTTAGGATTAATATGTTCTTGGCATGACCAAAATTCACGTCACACTATAGAATTTAGAGAATAAAATCAATGAACAATTAAAAATAACAACTAACAACTAACAATTAACAAATTTATTTATGGTATTAGCCGTACAAATTAATCCCACTCAAACTCAACAAGTTAGTAATAAATTGCTGCTTTATCCTGGAGAACCGGGAGAATTTTTAGTTACCGTATCAAATCCTACAGATAAATCATTACAATGGAAACCTGAAATTGAAGGAGACTTTCCCAATGATTGGTGCGAGCATAATCAAACAAACTTTGAGGAAATTTTACCTAGAGAAAAGCGAGAATTTCCGATATCTTTAGTAGTTCCAGAAAACTATTTTGAAGACTCATCAAATATAAATCAAAACCAACCGTGTTTGCAGATTGATTATCAAATGCAGATTTCAATTTTTATGAAGCAAACCGTAAATGAAATTGATAATAATAAACCTCAACTAGTCAAATATCAAGTTTTAAACTTGTCGGTACGTCCTAATATTTCTTACTTAGACTTTTTACCTACTATTTATCAAGAAGTAGATTTTGTTGGACGACTTGTAGGTATTTTTGAACAAGCTTTTGACCCCGCAGTTCAAACTATAGATACTTTGTGGGCATATCTTGACCCTTTGACTGCTCCTACCGCAATGCAAGATTTTCTCGCTCATTGGGTAGCTTGGGACATTGATAGCCGATGGGATATTGATAAACAAAGACAATTAATTCGGAATGCAATTACTATTTACCGTTGGCACGGTACGCGCTACGGTTTGCGTTTATACTTACACTTTTATACAGGTTTACCATTAGATGAAGATTTACCAGAAGAAGTAGATAAACATATTAGTATTCAAGAAGTGTTTAACAATGGTTTTGTACTAGGTAAAACTCTTATTGGTGAAGATTCAATGATAGGAGGTGGTCGTCCATATCATTTTATTGTGCGATTACGTGCAACTGAATTATTACACATCGATGAAAGTTTAGTACGAAAGATTATTGAACAGCAAAAACCAGCTTTTTCTACCTATGAATTGTCGATTATAAATCCTTAAACTACAAGATTTAGAAAATTTTCAAATTAAACAGAGAATTTAGTTTCCTAAGAATTTATAAGTCATGATTACAATTACCATAAATTAAATACTCCACATATTCTTCAGCAAAACTTTTACTGTATGTCGGCTGATGCTCCTTTAAACATTTCTCTGCTGCTTTATCTGCTAATTTATTTTGTTTTCTAGGAATCCAACAGAGGGAAT
>CAKZYM010000525.1 GCA_937884685.1 uncultured Calothrix sp. | reverse complement strand
CCCAAGCATTTTGTCCGTTTAAGTCAAGCTGTACGTTTAGCTTGGGAAAATGCCCAAACTCGCTTACGATTAAATCAAACTAGTCTACGCCTGCAATTTTTGCTTAATCAACTAAATGTAGGAGTTTTTCGGGCTACTTTAGACGGAGAGTTGATTGAATGTAATGATGGTTTTTTGCATCTTTTAAATTTAAGTACTTCAGAACAAGCAAGAATATTTTTCCGTAGTTATCCAAGGTTGAATTTAGCTAATTCTAGTGGAATACCACCTTGGGAGAAAGAAGTTCAATTATTGCTTGATGGAAATACTACTTGGTTGATGTTGAGCGAAACTCTCACCGAATTGGATGGTGAAACGGTTATTGATGGTTTGCTACAAGATATTACCGAACGTAAATCCGCTGAAGCTCAAATTCAACAACTTAACCAAACTCTCGAAAATCGAGTCACAGAACGTACAGCTCAACTAGAAGCAATTAACAAAGCATTAGAAACCTTTGCTTATTCAATATCTCACGATTTACGAACCCCAATTCGTCAAGTTTATAGTTTTGCAGATTTACTACAAAAGTCGTTAAAATCTATCAATCTTTCGGAAGAGATTAATAGTTATTTAGAAATGATTATTAAACTTACCAAACAAGCCAGTAAGATGATAGATGATTTAATGGAATTTTCCAGGACTGGAAGATTGGAAATGTTCTACACCACCATTGATATGAATAGTTTGGTGGAGGAAATTAAACAGCAGATAGTATCTCAAACCGAGAATAGAAAAATTATTTGGGAGATTGAACCCCTTCCTTCAGTAAACGGTGACCGAACCCTTCTTAGATTAGTTTGGCAAAACTTAATTGAAAACGCTATTAAGTATACTAGTTATAAAAATATTGCAGAAATTAATATTGGTAGCAACATTAACTCATCTGAGATAACTTTTTTTATCAAAGATAACGGAGTTGGTTTTGACATGCGTTACGTTGATAGAATATTCGGCATTTTTCAAAGACTACATAGTTCCCAAGAATTTGAAGGGACCGGAATCGGACTCGCTAATGTACAGCGAATTGTTCACCGTCACAGAGGAAGAATTTGGACTCAATCAGCTGTAAATCAAGGAACAACGATATACTTCTCGCTACCAATTAATTAATTCATCAATAAATAATTATTATTTCTTAACTATTAAGTTTGAAGGATAAATGTGAAAAAATAATTAAATAAATTAAATTTCAATTAATAGTTCCTAACCCCTGACTTTCCTTATATCTCGTCAAAAGAAATGTAAAAACTTGTTCTTTAGATAGACGTTAATAGATGTAGAATTTTGTATTGTTTTAGTAAGTCAATTTATATCCAATTACATCCAACAACTTTTGCTAATTCCCCAAGGAGGTACCAACTCTGCTAGTAAACGCTTTACCCAACAATCAGCTTTCCCAGAAAATGCTGCATATCCTATTGTTAGAAGATGATTCAGCAGATAGCGAGTTAATCCGCGCTACTCTGAAAAATGGTGGTATAAATTGCGAGTTAAAGCAGATAGAGACTCGTAATGATTTTTTAGCAGAATTGCAAAGTTGTAATTGGGATTTAATTTTATCTGACTACTTACTTCCTCAATTTGACGGAATTTCTGCTTTAAAAATAGCTCAAGAAACTTGTCCGGATATACCTTTTATACTCGTTTCTGGAGTGCTAGGAGAAGAAAGAGCGATAGAAGCGCTTAAGGATGGAGCAACAGATTATGTTCTCAAACAACGTTTTGAACGATTGCTTCCTTCCGTACTAAGAGCTATACGGGATAGTCAAGAACGTCAGGAACTGAAGCGTACAGAAGAATCTTTGCGTCAAACAGATGATATGCTTCGAGCAGTGGTTGACGCTTCTCCGGTGGCAATTATTACTTTAAGTTCGGATTATCAAATTTTAACCTGGAATAAAACAGCAGAGGAAATTTACGGTTGGAAAGCATTTGAAATTTTACATCAGCCCCTACCAATTATTCCCGAAAAGTCTCAAAATGCTTTTAGAAGTTGTGTAGAAAGAGTTTTACAAAATCAAACTTTAAAAAACCTGGAATTTCGTCATCGGAGGAAAGACAATTCAGAAGTTGATATTAATATTTCCCTAGCACCAATACATGACTGTGAAGGAGATAGTTGTTGTTTTATAATGACTGCTGTTGATATTACTTTAAGCAAACAAGTAGAAGCAGAACGTAGGGTTTTACTACAGGGAGAACGGAAAGCTCGTACAGATGCTGAAAAAGCTAGTCGCATCAAAGACGAATTTCTAGCAATAGTTTCTCATGAATTGCGAACTCCACTTAATGCAATTCTAGGATGGACAAAGCTTATTAGTAGTGGCAGGATTAAACAGGATAGAATAGAACAAGCTTTAGAAGTAATTGATAGAAATGCCTCGCTACAAGCGCAATTAATTGAAGATTTACTCGATATTTCGCGGATAATTCGCGGTAAAATTCATTTAGAATCAAACTCGGTTGATTTAAAGAAAGTAATTCGAGATACTGTAGAGACTTTGGGTTTAGCATCTGAGGCTAAATCTATTAACGTAGAGCTTAACTTGGATGAAAACATCAGAAATTTAGCCGGTGATTCCAATCGTGTCTCTCAGATAATATGGAATTTGCTTTCTAATGCAATCAAATTTACTCCCGAGGGGGGAAGCGTTGAAATCAGTTTAGAAGAACTTAACTCAACTATTCAAATTCGAGTTAGCGATACGGGTATTGGTATCAGTTCAGATTTTCTTGCTTCAATTTTTGAATATTTCCGTCAAGTTGATAGTTCCACAACTCGTTCAAAAGGTGGGTTAGGTCTGGGCTTAGCAATCACACGTCATCTAGTAGAAGCCCACGGTGGTACAATTACCGCAGAAAGCCCCGGAGAGCAACAAGGGTCAACTTTTACAGTTCTATTTCCAGTCAAATCTAGTCATATAACCTCAGACAAATTCCTAGAACCTGATGAAAAAACCGATAACCAGCTTTATGGAATTAAAGCATTAGTTGTCGATGATGAACCCGATGCTCGCGAACTGCTAGCTTTTATTTTAGAGCAACAGGGTGCTGAAATTGAGTTAGCTGGTTCTGTTAAAGAAGCTTTGAGTAAGCTGAATAATTTTGTACCCGACATTTTGATTAGTGACATCGGAATGCCAGAAGAAGACGGTATTAGTCTAATAAAAAAGATACGTCGGCTACCGTATAATCAAGGAGGCGATATGGCTGCGATCGCACTCACAGCATTTGCAGCAGAAGAACATCGCAAACAGTCTCTAGATGCGGGTTTTCAAATACATTTAACAAAACCCGTTGATACGGATGATTTAATTGAGGCAGTGATTAATTTAACAAGTCAATAAAATGCTCAATTGGGTCACAAATATAATATTAACATTAGGTTTGTAGTTGCGCTTACTCTACGAGAAAGCGCAACTACGAACGAACTGACAACTGTAAATGATTCCTTTGAGTTAATTGAGCTTCCCAATTCGGTTCAATCACAATCGTGCTGATTTTCTCTACAATAATTGCAGCACCTTGAATCACATCCCCCGGTTGTAAATCTTCTCGACGATAAATCGGAGCAGAATACCATTTATCATGAGTAAACATCTGTATCCTTTCCACAGGATTCGGAAATTCATCTAAACCACGACTTCGATAAATCAAAGCTTCCTCCGGAGTATCCATTTTCTGAATCACCTCCACCGAAGCCGATTCTACAATCAAATTTTTGTCTACTTGCACAAAACCATATCTCAATTTATGCTCCCGTTCAAACTCCTCCCTCATCATTCCCACATCTAAATTATCTAAATCAAAACTAATTCCCAAAATCGAATTAGTCCCCTCATATTTCAAATTAACTTTTCTGACAATTTCCTCCTCCACGTTTATTTTCGTTTCTAATTCCCTTTTTGCTTGATTTCCCAACCCTTCCATTAACCCTTGTAATTCTTCCAACAACCCATCATTTAAAACCTTCTCCACCCCCGCTTCCTTAATCGCTCTGACATCAGCCAAACCCATACCGTAAGCAGAAAGC
>CAKZYM010000524.1 GCA_937884685.1 uncultured Calothrix sp. | reverse complement strand
GGTGGGTAATGGTTTTAACGACTTCTGTGTACTCCGTAGCCTTATTAAGGAGAGGGGTGTATTCTATCCAACTAAAAACTGCTATAAATGGTGCATGACGGCAATTTAAAATAATCATGATGAAAACAAAAATTATTTTAGCCCTCACATTCCCTAAAAATTAAAATTAAAATTAATAATTGATAACTGATTTATCCCAAATACACAATATACATACCGCCTAAATATAAAACAATTAATCCTAAAACATCATAAGTAAGATATAGCCTTGATGGACGTGTTGCACGGTAAATTAATCCAACAATCGCTAAAGAAGTCATCATCATTGCTATAACCGCACTGAAAATATGCACTTGTGACATTTTTTCAAATAAATCACCTTTGATATAAACAATGTCGTAAATTCCCAAAATTGCCATATTAAAAATGTTGGAACCAAAGACATTAGAAATTGCTAAATCTACAGCATCCAACCTAACCGCAGCGATTCCAGCAGCAACTTCCGGAAGTGAGGTAGTAATTGCTAATAACAGCGAACCAATAAAACTTTCCTGCAATCCTGTTGTTTCGACTACTTCGTCTCCCAGCCAAGCCAACCATACTCCGAGTACTACAATTGCTATAGAACATGCAGCAAACAATAAATACGCTTGTCGTGGTTTAACATGTTCGTATTCGTAAGCTTCACTTTCTTGCTCCAAAACTTCACTGCGTCGTCTTCTTTCAAACTTGGCAATCAAACGAGCGCTAACTAGATAAACTACAATTAGCACAATACTTGGAACGCTAACCCAACCTAAAACCGGGTCTAAACTTCTTTCCGCTAAAAATATTCCAATAGCAGCAACACCCAGCATCAAAGAACCCAAACCAGCAGCCAAACCATGACTAACCTGAGCTTGCTGGAAAAGCGGGCCTCCTCCAGTAATAATATCTAATATTGCCAGAATCATTAAGTTAAATAAGCAGCTACCAAAAATACCTCCTGCTGCTAAATCTGGTGCATCCAAATAATTAACCGCACTCACACCAGTGGCTAATTCTGGCAAAGAAGTACTACCAGCAAGTAATATAGCTCCTACCCAGTTTCGTCCCAAACCACTTTTCTCAGCCACCATATCGGCGCTTTGTGAAAGTTTTGAACTGACTGCAATCACCAGCGCTATACATATAATGACTTGAATCCAAAGCATTTAGGACTTCCTCTACTTGAGCTGTTTATCAGATGATATGTTATTACTTCCCGACATGAATTGTAAGCTGTTTATTCGTAATAATTAACAGTGAGCAGTGAGCAGTCAACAGTAAACAACTGAAAATTTAGTAAGTTACTAGGTAAATTACTAACCATTATCTTATTGCTGATTCCTCAACCTTTTATTTCAACTTCCTACTTACTTTATTTACTCGTTACTCGCTACTCATTACTCCCCCTCCGACCTATCCATCAACCGGGGATAAGGTAAATTATGTTTCGCGAATACTCGCTTTGCTCTTGTTGTCAGGTCGGTTTTATAAATAAATTCATCTCTTGCATCTAAAGGATAGCTTTGAAGTTGAAACAAGGTTCCCCAAGATTTTTCTTCTACTATTACTAGAATCGGAAGTTTTAAATAAGTGTATTTACTTGTATATGCTACTCGATATAATATTTTTGTCACTAATTGACTGTCTACATTGTGCGCGAAGTAAAACTCTGTGATGACTTTGGCTTCTAGCTCGCCCATGTTGGAGTTAGATACGGCACTTGTCCAGATTTTGTTATGAGGAATGGTAACAATATTATCTTCCGGGGTTTGTAAGCGAATCCCTCTGAGTCCGTAGCTTCTCACCTCACCGTAGAAGTCTTCGATTTGGATGCGATCGCCAACTCGATAAGGTGCTTCAAACAAGCCGAGAATTCCCGCTATGATTGAGCTTGCGTAGTCTTTGAAAGCAAAACCCAACGCGACTGCGACAGTACCAGTGACTGCAACTAAATTATCTCGGGATAAGTTCAAAAATAAGTTCATCAAAAATATGATGGTAATAGTCAAAACCATCATTCTTAGAAAAGGTAGAAATTGTTTAATTCGCAATCGCCATTCTTTAGCAACTTGTTCCGATAACCAAACGACCAATTTGTCAACGACCTTAATTAAAATGTAAGAAATTGCCAGAACAATCAATCCCTGACTAATTTTCCAGGTCGTAATTTCTGTAATAATTTGTTTAGTTTGTTCTGCCGTATCCTTAGCTGCATCATTAGCTGATTGAGCCAAAATAAATGGGTAATTGGTCATGGGTAATTGGTAGTTGGTAATTGGTAATTGCGAGTAGGGAATAGGAAATAGGGTTGGGGAAATAGGGACAAAAGAGGCTATTTATTCCCCTCTCCTTAATAAGGAGAGGGGTTAGGGGTGAGGTTTTGAAGTGTACCTTAATAGATTGAGAAAAGCTATATCCCACCATGTAGGACTATAACTAAAACTTTTCATAAATCCCAATTACCAATTACCAATTACCCATTACCCATTACCCAATCAATCCGATTCATAAATAATAAAATTGTTATTTGATAATTCATTTTTAATCCGTGGATAATGAATTGGGTTAATAGTTAGAATTCCATTTTTTTGCTCGATTAAACCTTTTCGACGCAGCATTTGCACTCTACCTTTTACAAAAGGTCTTTCATCTCCCAAACTTTCGCAAAGCGCAGTTAAAGTTAAATCGCCATGTAACAATACAGAATATAGAATATAGTGTTCATCTGCATCTAAACGGGGTAAATTAGGTAATTCTGGATTTTGTGCTTCCAAAACTCCTGCGTTTTTATCCTTTTCTTCATCATCTTTTTCTTTGTCTTCATAGCACATTGAATGTAAAAAAACCTGCGCGGCTACAGTATTTACTCCTTCACTTATAGAAGCTAATCTACTAAAGTATCTATTTTGATAACTCTGGTTTTCGTCTGAATTAGGAAACTCTATATTCGGTTTAGCAAAAGTAATTTCAAATTCAGAAATCACCGGTTCAAACCATGCTTGTAATTGTTCTGGATTTAACTGTGGTAATTCTAAAGATTCACCGCAGTAAGCTTTAAAATGAGATACATGATTGAGGTATTCCCAACCAACTTCACCAGCACCAATTACCCAAAAACGAGAATTATCTTGAAGTAAAACATCTTGTAAATAATCGATTCCTTCCAAACCATCAACGGAACGTAAAAAACACCAGCTTAAATTTGGAATTACTACAATTTCTGGTTCTTTAGAGTTTGCTGTCAGGGTTCCTCTACCAAGCTGCTGTCGTAATTTATTTGCAATATTTTCAACTTCTTGGGGTCTACATATCCACTTTAGAGGTCGCAGGGTAATTTGCTTTTCCGATGCCCAATCTTCTAAGCTTTCAATTAAAATTCGCGATACAGTTGTTACCGGAGAACTTAAAATCACCAAAGAATTATCAGCCACTTCAGGATTATTGCGCCATTTTTCAAAAGCTTCATCTAAAGATGACTGAATCGCTTCTAAATCCGGATTATCAATAGGTAGCTCATCAACAGCAGAAATTAACTTAGAAGCAATAGAAGATGGTAATTCAGTTAAAGACCTTTCCGGTTCTTGCGTTTCTTGTTCGTCAGTCGAAAACCTAGACAGCAAAGAATTACGATTTTTATCCAACCAGCTTTGAAATCGACTAAAAATTGTACCCATTTGAGCTATTTGATTTGCAGCTTGGTCATGATTATCTTACCTTAGTAAGTTAGTTAATAATGATTAGCAAAAAACCCGATTTTTCAAAAAACCGGGTTGCTCAATTCTGATAGTTTTTGCTAAGAAATTATTGTAAATATCTAATTATCAAATACAATTGCCGTTTCCTCACAGAAGTTGAATTTTTCAGGTTCAGAAGGACCGTCACTATAAACTGCGCGTAATTTCCAAACGCAGCTTGAATCTTTTGTTGATTCATCCCATTCAATGGTAATTTCTTCACCAGTATTTATAGTACTACCTGTAAAGCTACGCCATTTATTGCTACCAACTTCTGCTGCTTCAATTCTGACTATTTTTGAATCTCCCGCATT
>CAKZYM010000523.1 GCA_937884685.1 uncultured Calothrix sp. | reverse complement strand
TCCCAAACGAGAGACCATGCTTGGGAATAATACGCTAGCTTTTGTAATTTCATAGCTGTTATTTCTCCTAGTTTTTCTAGGATGTAAGCAGCTACATCTTTAACATTAGCCATATTTTACCTCCCTCCCTCAGTTTGGCATTAACTCCTAATATGATTATAGTTTCTTACCGCACTACAATACATTAGTACTGATATTATAGTATTTAAGTAAAAAATTACAGTGGTTTGTATAACCATTGCACAATTCTTAAATTCTAATTGACTAATAAATATTAACTTTTATCAAAGCAATTCATATCATCAGCTAGAAAAAAGTACTCAGATGAAAAAACGCTAAGAAAATAGTTAATAAGGGACTAGCAGTAGATTTATCACTGTTCCGATAATGGAATATTCCCATTACGCTGTTTCTCTGCGGTTTTTTATAAGGAATCTTCTCTCGGGAAAGGAATATTTGAGATATTGATTTTTACCGTTCCGTTACTGGAATAGCCATAAATGTAAAATAAACTTGACACTAAAGTAAAGCTGGGTTTACCATACAAACATGGTGGTAAGAATAAGCTATGCGAATATATTAATTTGCAACTAATGGAAAACCGCCTAAAAACTTTTAGAACACAACGTAATTACTCCCAAGCAGCATTAGCAGAACGTTTGGGAGTAAGTCGTCAAACAATTAACTCTATCGAAAAGGGTAAATACGACCCCAGTCTTCCTTTAGCAATGAAAATTGCTGAGCTTTTCGATTGTGCAATTGAAACAATATTTTTATTTGAACCAAATTCGCAAGAAAATTCAAAAGGAGATTCTATGCTTGATAAATTGACAGCTAAAGCAGTAAGGGTAATAGCAAATGTTCAAGGAAACTTTACATTTGATAAATGGACTCCTCAAGCAGTACAAGTAATTCAGCTAGCTCAACAAGAAACTCGTAGCTTAGGACATAATTTTGTTGGAACGGAGCAAGTTTTGCTGGGATTGATTGCAAAAGAAAGCGGTATTGCGTCTAGAGTTCTGAAATCTGAAGGTATAAACCTTGATCAAGCTCGTGTCGAAGTAGAGAAAATTATTGGTAGGGGTTCTAGCTTTTTAGAGATACAAATACCGTTTACACCAAGGATGAAGCGAGTTTTTGAATTATCTTTGCAGCAAGCAGATCAACTTGGACATAACTATATTGATACGGAGCATCTTTTATTAGGTTTGTTACTCGAAGGAGAAGGAGTAGCAACTCGGGTTTTGAAAGTTTTAGGACTTGATATTAATAATCTTCATCAAAAAGTTTTAGAAGAAATTACTTCAGAAAAAATAGAAAAATCGCGAATAACAACTACTAGGAATCAAGAATCATCAAACCCGATTGATTTCACTTCTGGTGCAATCAGCGCTCGTTTTTGTAGTTTTTTATCTTCTTTCGTAGAGTTGAATCAATTAGGATATATAGTTACAAATACAGGCTTTAGGTTGCCTAACGGAGATGTAATTGCACCACATATTGCTTTTTATTCCAAAGAAAAAGTTAAACAAGTACCTCGAATTTATCCAGAATTATCGCCGGATTTAGTAGTAGAAATCAAATCAGCATTTGAGCAGATTAATACAGTACAAACCAAGATATCTAATTTTTTGGAAATGGGAATCGGTTCTGCTATTTTAATTAATCCCGATGACCGTACTGTCACTGTTTCTATCCACAAACGGGATAAAAAACATGAAGTTAATCTTTTACAGGATGGAGATAAATTAACTTTACCGAACTTATTACCTGGTTGGGAATTAGAAGTCTCGCAGTTGTGGATTAATTGAAAAGTAACTATTCTGGTTTTGCTATAACGGATTGGGAAACTTTAACCCAATTATCTGATAGCTCAAAAAATCACAATGAAATCCACTGCTGGAATTGCTTTAATCGCGACCTTGATTTTATCTCAAGGTTGCTCATTTACCACGAAAACCGAAGAAAAATCGGAAAATCAGCAAGCTCAGGTTGAATCTTTACCAAATAAAACTTCTCAAAATGAAAAATCAGAACTAAACTCACCTACTTCGAGCAATCAAAAATCTGAAGAAATACAAAAACGAGAGCAATTAGAAGCTAATTCTCAACCTCAAAATAACTCTACAGCTACCCAAGGTAAATTAACCGTTCCCAAGAAAATTACACCTAACAAACCCGTTCCCGTCAAGGTTCAGGTTCCAGCTTCTGTAGCGAAAGTTAATAGTAATGATGACAAACCAAAACAAATGCAGATGGTGGTCGTGAGTAATGACTTAAGATTTTTTGATTCAGTTCAAGCAAGCTACACAAACAATCAAAATATTGAAGTTAAGCCAAAATTTCCCGCTCCCGGTGAATATACCGTTTTTAGCGATTACAATCCATTAGGAGAAAAAGAACAGGTTTCTGTAGAAAAAGTTTCTATTCCTGGAGAGATTCCCTTACCTACAGAATTAGAAAGTTTCAGCAAGTCAAAAACATTCTCCGACACAAAAATAGATTTAAATTTGTCTAAACCTAATATAAAAGCCGGCAAAAAAGTTACTCTAAAGTTTGATTTGAAGCAAGCTAAGAATAATAAACCAGTTAAGGATTTGAAACCATATCTGGGTCAAAAAGCAAATCTAGTAGTCATTAAGAGTTCTTCCTCATTAGGAGAAAATGACTATATCGATACAGAAACTATCAAAAAATCACCAAATAATCAGCTACACTTCACAACCAAATTTCCCCAACCTGGAACATACAAGCTTTGGTTGCAATTCAATCGTAACGGTAAAGTCAAAACCGCCGATTTTTGGGTTACAGTTAACAGTTAACAGTTAACAGTTAACAGTTATCAGTGAACAGTTATCAATTATCAATTACCAGTTTTGTATTTTTGACTTTCAATAATTAACTCCTAACTCCTAACTCCTAACTCTTTTCTACACCACTTGTTTTTAAAACTTTACTCATAGAATCGCAGTGGTTTGGTAAATTAAAGGTACTGGGATTTACTATTTTTTCGTAGCTGAAATGACGATACTGCATACAAAATCTATCCCATGCAGCCATTTGAATCTTGAATGTTTTGATGATTAAATCTGCTAAGGATGAAGATAGAGGAATGCGGAAGTAAATCTTTTTATCTAAATAAGAGCAAATTTCTTCTATTGCTTGATTCGCTGTTACCTTTTCCTGTCCTAAAACATATTTTCTCGATTCTTCTTCTTTAGGAGTATTATCTATAAGATGTTTAACTACAGTAGCAATGTCTTTTGCATGGATAAAGTGAAAGCTACCATCTGCTTTTAAAAATCGAATTAAATCAACGTATTTCGCTACTTCGGGAAGACCGGACGTTACCTGAGATGCTGGTTTATTTTCATCACCACCAATAACTAATGTAGGGAAAACTTTGGTGATTTTAGGTGCAATTGCTAGTTTAGAAAGTTTTCGCAAGCAGTCGAATTTGGAACGAATATAGTCTGTACCGAGTTCCCCTGCTTCTTTTAAAGGTTGATTGTTTCTATCTAAAACGCTAGCTGTAGAGAAATATATTACCTGTTCGCATTTTTCAGTATCTAACAGGTTGAGTAATTCGATTGTTTTAGCTACATTAATATCAAAAGTTCCCGTACCACCCCAAGCGGTTGCTGTTAACACAGCTACATTTATAGTTTGAAGCAATTCCGCTAAATCCCCTATTTTTTGCATATCACCTTGCAAAACATGGACACCGGGACGTGCTTTGATATCAACCTGTAATTTGTCTGGATTTCTTACCAACAAATACAGTTCGTGCTGAGTTTCTTGTATCAATAATTCACTGATGTAATGACCTATACAGCCGCTTGCACCAGTGACTAAAATCCGCTTCTGGCTCATAGAACTCTCTAAATTTTTATTGTTAGATGATTGTAATTATTTTTAACTTTTATACTCACAACTAACAACTACAGCCAGCTACTAAAAGTGTCGGGATGAAAAAGAGAGAGGGAGAGAGGGAGAAATAAATTTAACTCCTAATTCCTAACTCCTAACTCCTAACTACTTCACAGCGCTTAACAATTCGCTTTTAGTTAAATCC
>CAKZYM010000522.1 GCA_937884685.1 uncultured Calothrix sp. | reverse complement strand
GGGATTAAGTAACAAGCATTCTTTGAGGATATTGAGTTATGGATAGTGCGAAAAAGGTAGTTTTACAACCGAATGTATGGGATACGGATAATTTAGGAGATTTAGTTGCTGAAGGGGCTTTAGATTTTGATGATTTATCTTTACAAGGTGTTGTTCAAGCACAAAACGAAGAATACGAGCGACATGAGCGGGAATGGCAAGAAGAAAATGAAAAATATTTAAACTCTATTGATTGGGAAAGTAAAGCAGTTAAGTATGAATCAACTAAAGAAGAAGAGGAGGAAGTTTTTTAAAAATGGTAGATATTAAAGGTAGTTAAAACTGTAAATTGAAGTCGCAAAGTTGCTCAAAAAAAATACCCCCATTAGGAGGTACGAGTTAGATGTGGTATCAGAAAAAATTTTATAAAACTATGTTTTGTTGCGATTCATCTACTATAACAGTCTAATCAAATTACCGAATGAATTTAAAATTATCGAATTTTTCAAGGAAGAAATCATCCACAAAGATACTCATAACAGAACGCTTTCGTAATTTAATATTTGCATTCACGGACATTCCTGATTTAAGTTTAATGAATGGAAAATTTCAGTTTGTTAATACAACTCCTGTTAAAATTAAAGTTTAGTGCCTACGTTTTTATATAGGTTTGGAGTTTATTTAGCTGTACAGTTTTATCAGTAGTTTTTTGAAATTTAAGCTATATACAAATTTTGTGAATTAAAAATTACAATAAGATTTACATACTGTAAAAAAATACTAAGTTGTGAAGTAACGTAAGTACCTTGTTTGAGATTTTTATAAATCGCTCTTCCTTGATGAATTTCGCTTAATGGGGAACAGCAAGATTAAGCCAAAAATAATGTAGAAAATTATGTTTCACCATTTCACCCATTTAGACTATTCTTCTTCTGTCAATTCGTGAGTTATAGAATGTTGTTTTTCTGGTGGTAAACCGAGTTTTGCACGGAATTCTTTATCGTATTTTGCTTCTTTCCAATTTTTTGCCGATTTTACTTGTTCTACAGTAAGGTTTTTTGCACCAGTAAAATCAGTAGCATAACCGAGGTCAGCACTTTTGAATTTGGTACCACTGAGGTCGGCATTATTGAATCTGGTTCCAAAAAGTTCAGTATTTCGGAGATCAGCATCATTAAGTTTAGCATCACTAAAGTCGGCATATCTGATATTAGCATTCCGGAAATCGGCATCACTGAGGTCGGCGCTGCTGAGTTTAACAGATTCAAGTGATGCGCTAATAAGTTTAGCATTACTCAGTTTGGTATTATAGAGGAATGCATCATGCAGATTAGTATTACTCAAGTCAGCATTGCTTAAGTTAGCACCTCCTAATTTGGCATCTTCTAAATTAGTATTTCTCAGTTTGGCATTACCTAAGTCAGCATCTTTGAGGTTAGCATTTCGGAGATTTGCATCACTAAGGTTTGCACCTCTAAGGGTTTTTCCAGAAGCTTGCTGATTAATAATTGCCCATACACGATGCCATTTAGCATCAAGCTTTGTCTTGGAATTAATTATTACACCTGCAAGGTTGACTCCATTTAAGTTGGCTCCACTTAGGTTAGTATCACTTAAATTGGCATCGCTTAAATTGACATTGCTTAGGTTGGCTCCACTTAGGTTGCTTCCACTTAGGTTGGCTCCACTTAGATTTGTTTTATTATAAGATTCAGGGTTACTAAGTCTGGTATTGCTAAGGTCAGCGTTTTTTAGTGAAATACGTTCAAGACTGATGCCTAGTTTAATTAGTTCTTCGAGCGCTTGATTTCTTGACGGACTTACTCTTTGTGCTTTCGCAGCCTTAACTGTATTCTTAAGATGGCTTATCTTTACTTGCTTTACCCCTTCAACTCCCAAATATATAGTGAAAAGCGTAGGAATAATCAAACTCAAACCAGCAGTTTTTATTAAATTATTCCGTCTTTGTTCATAACTTTTCTCGATAAATAAAAGAGCTAAGGTAGATAAAACCATATTTCTAACAGTTCCTGTTCTAAAACCTTTAGCTTCTTCTAGCAAAATTCCTCGAAGCAAATAATCCTTTGGTTTGTTTCTCCTTTCCCATTCAATAGCAGCATCCTCAATCCTCTGCTTCAACTTCAGTTGCTCCCGAACCTTATCCACCCACTCACCCAGCAATAACCAATTCCCAATCAATGCTTCATGAACAATCTCAACTGTTTCTTCTCCCGTTGTTTCATTCCTTCCCGTAACTAATAAACGCGCTTTCTCACCAGCTAAATAATCTACCAAATCCCAATTCTCTTCCCCAACCTCTGCACGATTAGCCACACGTCGGGTATCTTCAACACCTTCACCCAAACGCACTAACTGCACAAATATCCGCTCTACCCGTTTCTTATCCGCAGTACTTAACTTGTAAAACACTGCATCCGCATGATTAGCTAAGGCTTTTTCAATCCCACCAATTTCTTCATAAGCTTGATGAGTCAAAAACCAATTCTTCTGCTTCTCCCATAGTTGAGTTAGTGCAAATTGCAATAGTGGTAAAAGTCCCGGTTGATTGGCTATATCTTTAATTAATCGACTCGTCAAACCTTCTTCTAAATCCACTTTCATTGCTTGAGAAGGTTTGGCGATCGCACAATCCAACTCATCAAAATTCATGGGGGCTAGATTATAAAGTCCTTCCTGTAATGCATCGCTGAAAGGACGATATGCAATGGCTTTTCCGTAAAAATCAGCCCTTATTGTCAGTATAAGGGTAAATAGTGGTGTAAATTTAATTGCGTAAAGTAATGTATCTAGGAAAGATTGACGTTGTTCTGGGGGAGTAAGGGTGTAAAGTTCTTCAAATTGGTCGGCAATTATTACACAGCGGGAATTATGATTATCAATTGTTGATGTCGCTGTTGTGATTTTTTTGATAAACTCATGCAAAGCTTTTTTATCATGTCGCAAATCAATTTCTAATTCCAGTTCTTCTAATCTTTCTTTATCAGCATTCTCTTGAATTGAATTAGTTGAAGACACAGCAAACTGTTTCAAAGCTACAGCCAAAGCATCAAAAGGATTATCCCCCGGACGGAATGATACAATTTGCACGTTACCATTCTTCCTCAACTGCGGAACCAACCCCGCAAACACATCGGAAGATTTACCGCTTCCAGAAGCACCAACTATCGGAAGCAGGGACTTTGTATTTACCGCTTTCACCAACTTATCAACAAACTCATCTCTACCAAAAAAGAAATCTGCATCTTCTTCCCTAAATGCGGATAATCCCTTATAAGGACAGTTCGGAAGTTTACCCGTCAAACCTCCCATATCTTTCCAAGTCGGAGGAGCATCAACGGTATTTTGACAAATAATTGGCAACCAGCTTACGCCGGGTATTTGCTTTTCAATATCGGTGTTTTTTGTCAGTTCTTGCAGTTTATCTCTAGCTTCTCTTACCGATTTAAATAACGATTTACCTTCTGTAAAAGAGTTGAGGAAATATTCTAAAAATTTCTGAGCAATTTCATCGGGTACTGGTTCTCTCCAAACAATAACGTAGGGTAAATTTAAATCGGCAAGTTGTCTTGCTAATCCCAATCCATCGCAGGAATTAAAGATTGCTAATTTTAAACCTTTGTTTACCGATGCTCTAAGAGTTTTTCTAATTTCTTGTAAGTCTAAATAATCATCTTGATTAATGTAAATAACCCCAGATTGATAGCTTCTGGTAGTATTACTATGACCACCATAAAATAGAATATCGCAAGGTTCATCCCAAAGTTTTACTAATTCGGGACGCTGTGGTTGTTGAAGAACAATTAATTCTCCTCCCCGTTGCTTCAATTTATTTAGTATTGCTTCGTCTGCTTTGGTGTTAATATCACGACTATCACCAAAAATACTGATTATTCTAGCTCGTCTAATATATTTTTCTTCTGGTTGTGGAGTTTGAGAAATTGATTTTAATTCGTTAAAACAGATAGCAGCTTCTAAATAGTTGGTTTCCAGAAAATAATCTAATTCGTGCCAAGGAAGTTTGTGTAAAATATCTTTGGTTGCATCAGAAATAATATTTTTCGTGTTGATAAGAAGATGAATTTCCGAATCGGGACTTAATTTAAATACCGAGTTCAATTGTAACTGAAGCGGAGAAAGCCACTGATTTAATTCTTCGTGTAAATTGCGAGCAAGTTTATCACATTCAGAAGGTG
>CAKZYM010000521.1 GCA_937884685.1 uncultured Calothrix sp. | reverse complement strand
AATTCAGCCCGCGAAGGCGGGCTTTGCTAATGTAGCCCCACTCTTCCAGAGTGAGGGCTTTTTTGATGCGTCGGATACATTTATCCACTAACATAAAGAAATGTAAAGCATACTACCTTTATCCATACCAATGTTAATCATCGGATTGATGGCTGCAACTTTAACTACTACTGCTTTTTTGCCGCAGATGATTAAAACCTGGCAAACAAAGTCAGCCAAAGATGTTTCTTACACCATGCTGATTACATTTATTAGTGGTGTTTGTTTATGGCTAATATACGGAATTATGGCGGCTGATATTCCGGTTATTCTGGCTAATGCTTTTACTTTAGTTTTTAACCTAGCAATTCTATATCTTAAAATTAAATATGGAAAAACACCCCAAACAAAACGCTTGTGACATCCGATTTATTTGCTAAGGAACGCCTTTTATTTACTCCTGTAACTCCCGATACCGACGCTATTCCCGTTATTTTTGCTTTTCCCAATGAATATACTGTGGGAATCACTAGCTTGGGTTATCAGGTGGTGTGGGCTACTTTGGCTACACGTGCGGATTTACAGGTGAGTCGTTTGTTTACCGATACTAGCGAACATCTCCCCCGAAACCCCGAAATACTTGGTTTTTCGATGTCGTGGGAATTGGATTACGTGAATATTCTTAACTTACTGGAATCTTTGGATATTCCGATTAAATCAGATTTACGTCAAGATAATCATCCCATAGTTTTTGGCGGTGGCCCGGTTTTAACGGCTAATCCCGAACCTTATGCTGAATTTTTCGATGTGGTTTTGCTTGGAGATGGCGAAAATCTGTTAAATGATTTTATTAATGCTTATAAAGAAGTTAGAAATGCAGATAGAGAAACGAAATTAAAAGCACTTGCACAAGTACCGGGAATTTACGTTCCAAGTTTATATGAAGTTGAGTATAAATCTTTAGATGGTGAGATAAAATCTATCAAGCCAATTTCGTCGGATATTCCTGCACAAATACAAAAACAAACCTATCGCGGAAATACTTTGTCAGCATCAACGGTAGTAACTGAAAAAGCCGCTTGGGAAAATATTTTCATGGTAGAAGTTGTGAGAAGCTGTCCGGAAATGTGCCGTTTTTGTTTAGCTAGCTATCTGACTTTACCTTTTAGAACCGCAAATTTAAACGATTCGTTGATTCCCGCAATTGAAAGAGGATTACAGGTAACAAATCGCTTAGGATTATTAGGAGCTTCAGTAACACAACATCCCGAATTTAATACTTTATTAGACTACATAAACCAGCCAAAGTATGAAGATGTTCGTTTGAGTATTGCTTCAGTCAGAACAAATACGGTAACAGAAGAATTAGCAAAAACACTGGCTCAAAGAGGAACAAAATCCTTAACAATTGCTGTAGAAAGCGGTTCTGAAAAAGTTAGAAAAATTATTAATAAAAAGCTTGAGCAGGAAGATATAATCAAAGCCGCAGAAAATGCTAAAAAAGGCGGATTGAAAGGTTTGAAACTTTATGGAATGGTAGGAATTCCGGGAGAGACATCAGAGGATTTAGATGCAACTGTAATCATGATGCAGAATCTAAAAAAAGCTGCTCCGGGAATACGTTTTACTTTGGGATGCAGTACTTTTGTACCGAAATCCCATACACCTTTTCAATGGTTTGGAGTCAATAAAGCAGCGGAAAAACGATTGAAATTATTGCAGAAAAAATTAAAGCCCCAAGGAATAGATTTTCGTCCGGAAAGCTACAACTGGTCAATTATTCAAACTTTGTTGTCAAGGGGAGATAGAAGATTATCCAGACTTTTAGAACTGACCCGCAACTTTGGTGATTCATTAGGTAGCTACAAACGTGCTTTCAAAGAATTAAAAGGACAAATTCCCCCACTAGAATTCTACGTTTACGAAAATTGGTCAACTGAGCAAATATTACCTTGGAATCACTTGAAAGGACCGCTGCCACAGTCTACACTGCAAAAGCATCTGAATGAAGCAGTTAACAGTTATCAGTTATCAGTTAACAGTTAACAGTTGGAAGTTATGGATTTACAAATTTAACCTTTAAACTTTAATTATGCAAAATACTGCTGAATATTATTGTGCTTATTGTGGTGAACCAAATTTAACTTTTATTGATATTAGTCAAGGTTTTCAACAATCTTATGTAGAAGATTGTCAAGTATGTTGTCGTCCCAACATTTTATATATACGGATTGATGAAGACACACTCGATATTGAAATTGATACAGACTATGAAGAGTAAATAACTGATAATTATTAATAGCTCGTACCTGACCTGTGAAAACTTTTCATTGATAAATGTTGGATTTTAAGCACTCGTCAATTATTAACGCACCTGTAGAAATTGTTTGGAAGTTTCACCAAAGACCTGACGTTGTTAAACTCTTAATTCCACCTTGGCAATCGATACAAGTAATTCGTCGGGAGGGAGGATTTGGTATTGGTGCTAAAACAGAATTTCGCTTGTTTTTGGGACCGTTATCTATCACTTGGGTAGCAGGTCACACACAAACTGAAGAATATCGTTTTTTTACTGAAGAGCAAATATCGGGACCTTTCGAGTTTTGGCAACATCAGCATAATTTTGAGTCGGAAAATGGTAAAACTCGATTAACTGATGAAATTACTTTTTCTTTACCCGGTGGTGAATCTGTGGATTTTATGAGTGGTTGGTTAGTTAAGTCGCAGTTGGAAGGAATGTTTCGCTATCGTCATCAAGTTACTAAACGAGAGTGTGAGTGAATTCTTAATTGGCTTCCTCCCTACTTGAACTAATTAAATAGTTGCAAAAAGGGAGCAGCAAATAACAATTAGGAAACTTTAATTCTGCTGGCTTATTGCACTATGCTTAACAATTGTAAGTAAACCTAGTTCGTTTCTCGTTAAACAAGTAAAAATTATGCTTTCACCAAAATAAGCAGAGCTTGAAATATTTAACACGATAAGTTTATCAAAATTATTCTTTTGATAAAGAAAATATGAAAATACTTGCGAGATAGTTGTACTTAAGTATTTTGCATATCATAATAATTGTAGTTTTTCATCAGCAACAACACCGATTTTCAACGCCATAAACAATTATGTTGTGGCGCTGATTTTCCTGTTCATTGTTTTTTGCGAACGAAGAGGGAAAAGGAAAACTCACAACATATGAATGTAAGTATTCTTTGTAATTATTATTTGTAAGTATTAATTAAATATGATTTTTTATAATCGTGAATTAGCTCGCCGAAAAGCTTTGCAATCAACTTTGGTGAGCAGTATTTTATTGTTTAATATGAAATCGTCATTAGCAAATAAAAATATAGAAGAAAAAGCTAAACATAACGATTCTGTGATTAAAAGTTCTATTCAGCTTCCTAAAAAGAAAGTTTGTCCTTCGGCAAATTTATTACCCATACGTTCTTTTAATACAGCGAAATATTATGTTTATATTTGTAGGGGAGATAGTAAAAATCCTTTAGGATATTATGTTCGTCTTCCAAAGAATTTAGATAACAAAATAACGGTACCTGTTACAAAAAAATCGAGAGAAGCTTATATTGCTATTAATGGTGAACTAGGCTATCTCATTACTCCATATGAAATGGTCATCACTAAAAACCGTCGGATTATTCTTAAAGAAAAAGTTATAAAAGCAATCAAAGCAAATGGTAAACCTATAGTCAAAGGTTGTCCTGAAGGTAATAATACTTTTGCTCAAGCTGAGACTAAAAGCTTTTTTATCTATATTTGTGGTCAAGGAAATCCTACTAGTTATGTAAGCGTGACTAGAAAAAGTAATCAAACAATAAATCTTCCATTAATGCAAATGAATCAAAATGATATAAAAGCCAGTCGATATATAGCCAAGAACGGTAATATACGTTTTATTCTTACTGACAAAGCATTAAGAGTTTCTCGCGGTGGTAAAAATTTAGTTAAAGAAAAAGTCCTGAATTGGGAGTGAAGGACGAAGGGAATCAGTTAGGAGTTAGGAGTTATGAGTTAGGAGTTAGGAGTTAGGAGTTAGGAGTTAGGAGTTAGGAGTTAGGAGTTAAGAGTTAGGAGTTAGGAGTTAGGAGTTAGGAATTATGAGTTAATAATTAAATGTTAATAACTGTTCACTGTTCACTGTTCACTGATTCAATCCAATCTAGAATCACTTGATTTACCTGTTCGGGACATTCATAATG